>JBAQWH010000104.1:0-3082 GCA_049298815.1 Thermoanaerobaculia bacterium
GGTGACGAAGCGTCGATGCGCGCGGCGGCCGCGGCGGCTGCCAGGTTCGGCGTCGTGCTCGGTGCGCATCCGTCGTATCCGGATCGCCTGAACTTCGGTCGTGTCTCGCTGGCGATCGACCCGGTCACCCTCGAGCACGCGCTCGCCGAACAGATTGCGGCACTGCGCGAGATCGCGAGGGCGACAGGCCTCGCGCTGACCCGCGTGAAGCCGCACGGCGCGCTCTACAACGACGCGCATCGCGACCGCACGCTGGCCGACGTGATCGTCAGGGCGATGAGGCGGGCAGGAGGCGAGCTTGCGCTCGTCGCGAGCGATCGTTCGCAGATGGCGGCCGCCGCGCGGGATGCTGGAGTGGACGTCGTGCGAGAGGCGTTTGCGGACCGCCGCTATCGCGCCGACGGTTCGCTTTCTCCGCGCAGCGAGCCCGGCTCCCTCCTCACGATCGACGAGTCCGCTGTACAGGCCGGACACCTCGCAACCGACGGATTCGTCGCTGCGGGCGACGGGACGCGAGTGGCGTTCGCATTCGATACCCTCTGCATTCACGCGGACATGGAGCAGGCGGTCGAGAGGCTGATGGCGATCAGGCAGAGACTCGGGATGGCGACGGAGGCAGGATGAGACATCACCGCAAATCAGCAATATTGACGCTACCACGGGCGTTCACTACACTCGCGATCCCGCCTGATGAGGCGACGTAGCCAAGTGGTAAGGCAGAGGTCTGCAAAACCTTTATCCGCCGGTTCGATTCCGGCCGTCGCCTCCAACATTTCCCTCCCCTCCGACTTCTCGTTTCCTTCGACCGTCGAGTCGCACGGCTGGTATCTGCTCGCTCCCTTTCGCTGGGAACGTGGGGTGCTCTACCGTCCCGAGACCCTCGAGCAGGGGACGTTCGATCTCGAGCTCCGCGTCAGCCGTTCGCAGCTCCGGGTCGCCGGCGCTCCGCTGACCGACGAGCTGCGCGCACGTCTGACGCGCATGCTCCAGCTCTCAGTGCACCTGCAGGACTTCCACGAGCTCGCGGCACGCTCGGATTCGCACCGCTGGGTCGTGGACGCGAAGTTCGGACGTCTTCTCTGCGGGAGCACGCTGTGGGAAGACGCGGTGAAGATCATCGCGACGACCAACACGACCTGGGGGCAGACGAAGCGAATGACGGCGCTGCTGGTCGAGAAGTGCGGCCGGAGGGCACCGTCGGGCCAGGCTGCGTTCCCGAGTCCGGCGGACGTCGTCCGTTTCGACGCCGACGAGCTGCAGCGCGACTGCCGCCTTGGCTATCGCGCGAAGTCGATCCATGCGCTTGCGACCTCGGTCCTCGACGGCTCGATCGATCTCGACGCGATCGCCGACCCTTCCCTCCCCACCGAGCAGCTCTATCGCTCCTACCAGCAGCTTCCCGGGATCGGCCCCTACGGTGCCGCGCACCTCCTCGCGATGGACGGCCGCCACGATTTCATCGCCGTCGACAGCGAGTTCAGGCGTTTCGTCAGGGAGACCTACCACGGCGGCCGTATCGTGAGCGACAAAGCGATGCTGCGACGCTACGCGAAGTGGGGGCGTTGGAAGTACCTCGGTTACTGGTCCGAGCTCTGGAACTCCGTGGCCGACACCTTGCAGCCCGACGGGGAGAGCTGACACGGAAGCTTCCCGGTCCCGTACGGTGTTCTCTTCCTAACCGTCGAAGCCGCGGCGCGGCGTTCTTCGCCCTCCGGGGTGCTTGGGCGGGTCAGGACGATACCCATGGACGAACGGATCAAAGAACTGCTGAAGGAGCTCGGAACCGCGATCAACGCGTCGATCTCGACCTCCGAGGACGTGAACCGCCGCATCCAGAGCCTGCGCGACGAGGGATACGACCTCTTCGTGGTCCTGGATGCGACGATCGGCTTGAACCGGACCGACGAGGAGTCGCAGGGCACCGTCGAGCCGGCCGAGGACCCGAAGACCGTGCAGTTCCGGATCAACGTCAACGACCTCGGATTTCTCCGTTCGGTCGGAATCGACCCGACGCGTAAGGTCAAGACCGCTCGCCGCGTCGAGCCTCTGAAGCATTCCAGTGACTGATCTACCGAACCTGTACGACTTCACCTCCGGGCAGCTCGACGAGCTCCTCGAGGGGATCGTTGCGCCTCCGTTCCGGGTCCGGCAGATCGAGGAGTGGATGTTCGTCCGCGGGGTCGATTCGTTCGAGGCGATCACCTCGCTGCCGAAGGACGTCCGCGCGAAACTCGCGGAACGGTTCACGCTGCGCCTTCCGGAGGTGCTCACCCGCACCGAGCCGGCGCCGGACGGGAGCCAGAAATACCTCTTCGGCCTCGCCGACGGGAGCCGCATCGAGTCGGTCTACATGCCGATGGGCGACCGCACCAGCGTCTGTCTTTCGTCCCAGGCGGGTTGCGCGGTCGGCTGCACGTTCTGCGTGACCGGGTTCTTCGGCGCAGGGCGGAACCTCGCGCCTTCTGAGATCCTCGGGCAGCTCTACGTCATCCAGCGGGAGAAGGCGATCCCGGCCGAACAGCTCAACGTCGTCTTCATGGGGATGGGCGAGCCGCTGCTGAACTACGAGAACGTCCTTGCGGCGCTCGACGGTCTGTACCGCATCATCTCGCCGCGACGGGTCACGCTCTCGACGGCCGGGATCATCCCCGGGATCGAGCGTCTGGCGCAGGAAGAGCGGCGGCCGAACCTCGCGGTCTCGATCAACGCTCCGGACCGCAAGCGCCGCGAGGAGATCATGCCGATCACGTCGAAGTACCCGCTCGACGAGTTGATGGCGGCGCTGCGCGACTTTCCGGCCGAGCGAGGGCGCGAGATCACGATCGAGTACGTGCTGCTCGCCGGCTACAACGACGCTCCGCAGGATGCCATCGCCCTGGCGAAGCTGATCCGCGGGCTTCCGACCAAGGTCAACGCGATCCCCCTCAACGAGGACCCGAACCTGCCGAAGTGGATGAAGAGGCCGTCGGAGCGGGACATCGACCGTTTCGTCGACACGCTCGTGAGGAACGGCGTGCGGGTGACGGTCCGGCGATCGAAGGGCCGCGACATCGCCGCGGCATGCGGCCAGCTGCGCGGACGG
>JBAQWH010000105.1:0-7274 GCA_049298815.1 Thermoanaerobaculia bacterium
CGGAATGCAGTTCACGGCCATGGCTGCGGTGGCGCGATCGCCGTGGACTCCGTCCTTGATCTCGAGGTGGAGGTTCGGCGTCCCGGTCACGATGACGCGGTCGGCCGCTTCCTTCTCGGCACCGACGTACATCCTGAGCTCGAGGCTGACCTCGATCGGGCCGTATCCGAAGATGGTCTGGTGAACGCCGGCGACCTGTCCCGGCTGGACGGTCAGGTACTGCGTCTTGATCTCGCGGTCGGCCACCATCGGCTCGATCTTCTCGTCGGTCACCCGGTCGAACTCGGTGCCGAGGCCGCTGCCGACCATCATCAGGGACTCCTTGAGTCCCATGTGCTTGATCTTGCCGGCGTCGACGGCGGCGCGGAACTGCTCGACAGTCATGCCTGCGCCGATCTTCCGCTGCAGCGGCTCGCGGCGCGTCGAGGCGTTCTGGATCCGGATGATCTCGACCTTCTTCACTTCCTGGCAGACGCCGGTGAGCGTCAGCGGCAGCTTGTCCATCACGAAGCCGGGGTTCACACCGGTGCCGACGATAGCGACGTTGTGGCTGCGCGCGACCTGCATGAGGTCCTCGCGGATGATGGTGTCGAGCGGAAACGAGAGCTCTTCGCAGGTGGAGACGACGTTGCAGCCGCGCTCGAGCAGATCCTTGAGCTGAGCGTGGACGTCACGGAGACGGGATCCGGTCGTGTGCACGACGACGTCCGGCTTGCCCTGCAGTTTCTCGGTGACCTTGACGCCGACTTCGCGCCCGAGGCCGACGATCTCACCGACGTCCTTGCCGATCTTGGCCGGGTCGATGTCGACCGCTTCGACGAGCTTGACCCATGGCTTGGTGAGGAGGAGACGAAGGGTTTCGGCACCGATGGGGCCGAGCCCGTACTGCGCGACTGTGATCGGTTTCATATGGTGCATTTTTTCCTCGATCGCGTTTGAAGTCGCGGCATTCTAACGCCCGCCGAGCCTGCTACTCCGCCCCGACGAACAGCTCCGGTTGTGAGTTGTCACAGGTTTCTGTGATGAAGTTCGACAGGCCGATTCCGGCCAGCCGGAAGCGCGCGTTAGAACCGAAGTCGAAGCGCTCGAGCAGCGACGAAGCGATCGAATTCAGCTCATCCGCGCTCGACGGCGGCTCTGGCGGGGTGAGCCTGCGGGTGACCGTGCGGAAGTCGGGAGTTCGCAGCTTCACGGTGACCGTCCGGCCGCGCAGCGAGCGGGAGGTGAGCGCCTGCCAGAGTGAGATCGATTCCTTCGCCATCCACTCACGCACCTCGCCGAGGGTGATGTCGGTCGCGAATGTGTTCTCGCTCGACCACGACTTCCTCTCGCGGCTCGGCACGACCGGGTGCTCGTCGATGCCGCGCGCGAGCTCCCAGAGGCGCGTTCCCCATCGTCCGAAGCGGAGGACCAGCTCGTCTTCGGTGAACCCGCGGAGATCGCCGACCGTGCCGATCTTCATCTCGTGCAGGATGGCCTCGGTCGCCTTTCCCACCCCGGGGATCTTTCGCACCGGGAGCGTCTCGAGGAAGCGATCGACCTGATGCGGACGGATGACGAAGAGGCCGTCCGGCTTCTTCCAGTCGGAGGCGATCTTCGCGAGGAACTTGTTCGGAGCGACGCCGGCCGAGGCGGTGAGCAGCGTCTCGGCGCGAATCTCGCGGCGGATCACCTCCGCCGTTTCCGTGGCGGTCGGGATCCCGGTGAGCTCCTCGGTGACGTCGAGGTATGCCTCGTCCAGCGAGAGCGGCTCGACGAGGGGCGTGTGCCGCTCGAAGATCTCGCGGATCTTCCGCGAGACCGCGCGATAGCGCTCGAAGTCCGGCGGGACGAAGACTCCCGCAGGGCAGAGGCGCATCGCGCGCGAGGCCGGCATCGCCGAGTGCACGCCGAACTTGCGCGCCTCGTACGAGGCCGCACAGACGACGCTCCGGGCGCCGGGCCAGCCGACGATGACCGGCCGTCCCCGCAAATCGGGGTTGTCGCGCTGTTCCACCGACGCGTAGAACGCGTCCATGTCGACGTGGATGATCTTCCGCACCGCACGCTGAGACTACAGCCTTCGGAGGTCGTAGCTCCAGCGAGCCTGGCGAGGGTCGCGACGGATCTGGAAGACGCCTCTCCGAAGGGCTAGAGTGGCCGGACCATGCTCGATCTGCAGACGCCTGCATTTCTCGTCGATCGAACCGTCGTGGAGCGCAACTGCGCGCGGATGCGCGAGAAGGCGGCGCGATCCGGCGTCCAGTTCAGGCCTCACGTGAAAACGCACAAGGTCGCGGAGATCGGGAAGTTGCAGCACGGCGGACGGAGCGGACCGATCACGGTGTCGACGCTGGCCGAGGCGGAGCACTTCGCAGCGGCGGGATTCGACGACATCACGTACGCGGTGCCGATCGCGCCGGGGAAGCTCGACCGGATCGGGGCGATCGTGCGGATGGTGCGGCGGCTGAACATCCTCATCGATTCCGAGGTGACCCTACAGGCCGTAGAGTCGTTCCATCGGGCGACCGGTGTCGTCCTCGACGTGTTCCTCAAGGTCGACTGCGGTACCCACCGCGCCGGCGTCGACCCCGACGCAGCGGCGAGCGTTCGCCTCGCCGAACGGATCTCGGCGTCGGATGCGCTTCGGTTCGCCGGCCTGCTGACCCACGCGGGGCATTCGTACAACGCGAGAAACGCCGACGACATCCGGGCTGTCGCACTCGAGGAGACCTCGGCGCTGACCCGCTTCCGCGCGCGACTCGACGGAGGCGAACGGCTCGTCCGCAGCGTCGGCTCGACTCCGACCGCCTCCGTCGTCGACGCGTTCGAAGACTGCGAGGAGGTGCGCCCCGGGAACTACGTCTTCTACGACGCCTTCCAGTCGACGATCGGTTCCTGTGGGATCGGCGACTGCGCCGTGTCGGTGCTGACGACCGTCGTCGGATCCTACCCGGAGCGCGGGACCGCGATCGTCGACGCCGGTGCGCTCGCACTTTCGAAGGATGCCGGGCCGAACCACGTGGAGCCGCACGTCGGCTTCGGCGTGGTCTGCGACGAGAAACTGCATCCGCTGCCGATGCGGCTCGTGTCTCTTTCCCAGGAGCACGGAAAGATCGCGACGCCGGTGGCGCTGACTCCGGGGACGAAACTTCGAATCATCCCGAACCACTCGTGCCTCACCGCGGCGATGTTCGATCGCTATCACGTGATCGAAGCCGGCGTCGTCACCGGCGAGTGGCGGCCGGTTCGAGGTTGGTGAAAAAGGAGAACGGTCACCACGGAGACACAGAGGACACAGAGGTACACAGAGAGGGAGCGGAAGCCCTCCGTCCTCCTCTGTGTCTCGGTGCCTCTGTGGTGAACGCTCTGAACGCTTCACCGTCACTCCTCGCTATTCGTAATCGCGCTTCTTGAAGTAGCTGTTGCGCTTCGCGCCGCCCTCGTCGGTGGTGACCGCTCCGCCTGACTCGCGAGTCCGGCCGGAAGAACCGGCCCACCGGCCGGTGTCGTCGAGCGAGGCTTTCGACACCCGGCCACCCTGATACGGAGCGTTCCACTCGGACTCCCGCTCGTCGGCGTAGAAGTCCCGGTGTTCCTCGGTCGGAGCGCTTTTGGGATCGTTCGGCTGTTCGCCCGTGCGGCCGGTGACCCAGTCGCGCTGACTCCCGTAACTCTGCGGTTCCTTGGTCTTCCCTGGCATCGTCATCTCCTTCCCCGGTGACTGCACACCCGTTGCCACGGATCGCTCGGTAAACGAGACGTTTACGCGACTCAGCGGACTCGACCGTGCGTGCGACAAGGACGACACAAATGCGGAAATCTCGTGACTTGGACCACGCCGGGTGGAGACTGTTCCGCTACCATCAAGAGGGTCGGAAGAACCGTGAAAAATCTGCAGGTGTCTCTGCCGGCGGCGGAATACCAATTCAGCGCGCTCTCGATCGCCACCATGATCGCGGCAGCGATCATCTGCGCCATCGGCCTCGCGCTGGTTGGCCGCGGACACCTCCGGACCACGGCCCGCTACTTTCTGGCGGTCACACTCGCGTCCACCTGCTGGCTCGGCAGCTTCGCGATGATGTACGCGGCGACCACGGCGCCGGTCGCACACGCCTGGAGCCTGCTGGGCCACCTCTTCTTCTCGTTCATCCCGGCTGCGACGTTCCAGTTCTCCGTCGAGTACCTCGGCCGGCGCGGCCAGCTCCGTTGGCTGACGTCGCTCTTCTGGATCATCGGCCTGATCTCGGGAATCGCGCCGTTCGTCACCCAGGCGGTCCCCGACGTGCGCCGCTTCGCGTGGGGCTTCTATCCGCAGGGCACGCCGCTGAACGCACTCCTGATCGCCTCGCTCGTCGTGACGCATTTCGCGTCGATCGGATTCTTCACGCACGCATGGCGGACGGGCCGTGGCAAATCGAGGGAGAGGGCCGGCTGGGTGTTGGTCGCCCTGCTGATCTCGGGTACGGCAGCGGTCGACTACCTGCCGGCTCAGGGTGTCGATCTGCAGCCGGTCAGCCCGCTGCTGATGGTCGCCTTCACGGCGGTGGCCGGTGCGGCGATCTGGCGTTACGGACTCTCCGACCTGACCCCGGAGTATGCGTCGGCCCAGATTCTCGAGACGATGAAGGGGGCGGTCGTCGTCCTCGACACGAACGGGTACATCAGGGTCATCAACCGAGCGGCCAGCGTCCTGCTCAAGTACGACGAGCGGCAGCTCGTTGGAAGGCACGTCCGCGGGATCGTGCACCTGCCGGACGAAGCCGACACGAGCGAGATGCTCGGCAGCCACGGGGTGGTCGAGCAGGAGATGGAGTGGCGCGCCTCGGACGGCTCGCCGATCCAGGTCATCGCTTCCGCCTCCCTCGTCCGGCTCGAGGATGGCTCTCCGGCGGGGCTCGTCTACGTCGCCACCGACCACACCGAACGGAAGCGCGCGGAAGAGGCGATGCGCGAGAGCGAGCATCGCTACCGCACGCTTTTCGACGCGAATCCGCTCCCGATGTGGGTCTACGACTGCGAGACGCTGGCGTTCGTTGCGGTGAACGACGCCGCGGTGCGTCATTACGGCTACACGCGCGAAGAGTTCCTTGCGATGTCGATCCTCGACATCCGCCCCGAGGAGGAGGTCCCCGGCGTCCGCGCGATCCTCGGCAACCTCAGCGAGCGGCGCGGCCCGAACCTCTTCCGCCACCGGTTCAAGGACGGAACGATCATCGACGTCGAGATCACGTCCTTTTCCTTCACCTCCGCTGGGAAGGTCTTCCGCCTGGTCATGGCGCAGGACGTGACGCTGCGTCACCGGGCGGAGAACGAACTCCGCGAGAGCGAGCAGAGGTACCGCGAGCTGTTCGAGACGGCGCACGACCTGGTCTTCACGCTCGATGGCGACGGGGTCATCACCTCGATCAATCCGGCTGGGACGCGGATCACCGGATACGCGCGATCGGACTTCATCGGCTCCGAATTCCGCGCCTTCGTCGCCCCCGAGCATCTCGACCGGCTTGCCGAGTCGCTCGAGAAAAAGCTCCGCCGCGAGACGGAGTCGACGTTCTACGAGATCGACGTGATCGGCCGTGACGGACGCCGCATCCCGTTCGAGCTGAGCACCACCCTCATCCTCCGCGACGGGACGTTCGCCGGCGTGCAGGTGATCGCCCGTGACGTCTCGGAGCGCCGCGAGAACGAGGCTCGTTACCGGCTCCTTTTCGAGCGCAACCTCGCAGGCGTCTACCGCACGACGGCCAACGGCGAGATCCTCGACTGCAACGACGCATGTGCGCGCATCTTCGGCTTCGCGAACCGCGAGGAGTTCCTCTCGGCGGAGGCCCACAGTGTCTACTACGGCAAGGAGGAGAGGGACGCGCTCGTCCAACAGCTGCGGGAGCAAGGCTCCCTGTCGAATGTCGAGATGCGTTTCCGCCGCCACGACGGCTCGGAGGTCTGGGTCCTCGAGAACGTCACGCTCCTGCCTGGTCGTGGCGGAGAGGGCGACGTCCTCGAGGGGACGATCATCGACATCACGGACCGGAAGCGCGCGCAGAGCCAGGTCGAGTACCACGCCTACCACGACACCCTGACAGGGCTGCCGAACCGGCTGCTGTTCCGCGACCGGATGGCCGTGGCGCTCTCGCACGCGCGACGGAACACCAGGAGCGCGGCGGTCATGTTCCTCGATCTCGACCAGTTCAAGGTCGTGAACGACACGCTCGGCCACACGGTTGGCGACCGGCTGCTCCAGGCGATTGCGGCGCGCGTCGTCAACTGCGTCCGCGCCGAGGACACGGTCTCGCGGATGGGGGGCGACGAGTTCACGGTGTTGCTCTCCGATCTCGCGGACCGCCGCGGTGCGGCGATCGTCGCGGAGAAGATCCTCGAGGCGGTCCGCCACCCGGTCCAGATCGACGAGCACGAGCTGTACGTCAGCACGTCGATCGGCATCTCCATCTTTCCCGAAGACGGCGACGACGTCGAGGCGCTCCTCAAGAACGCGGATCGCGCGATGTACATGGCGAAGGAGCTCGGGCGCGACAACTTCCAGTACGCGGCCGCACTCCGTTACGACGGCCGGCTCGAGCTCGAGAAAGGTCTCGCGCAGGCCCTCGCGGCCGGGGAGTTCGTCCTGCACTACCAGCCGGCGGTCGAGGTGGCGACCGGCTGCATGACCGCCGTCGAAGCGTTGCTCCGATGGGAGAGCCCGCAGTACGGATTGCTTCGTCCGGACGAGTTCCTGAGTGCGGCCGAGGACACGCCGGTCATTCTGCCGCTGCGCGACTGGACCCTGCGCACGGCCTGCGCGCAGATGAAGGCGTGGCACGACGCGGGGCAGACGCACCTTCGTGTCTGCGTGAACCTGTCGGCGCGTCAGTTCCAGCAGCGCGATCTCGCCGCGACGGTAGCTGCGATCCTCGGCGAGACGGGGCTGGCGCCGTCGGCCCTCGAGATCGAGATCGTCGAGTCGACCGCGATGCAGTCGCTGGACCTCGCGCGAGCCATCATCACCGCTCTGCGCGCGATCGGTGTCCGGGTCGCGATCGACGACTTCGGCAGCGGCAGCGGGACGCTCAACTTCCTCAGGAAGGTCGCCGTCGACACGATCAAGATCGATCCGTCGTTCGTCCGTGACGTCGAGAGCGGCGGCGCCGGCGCGGCGGTCGTCGAGGCGTTGATTCGGATGGGCCACCAACTCGGCCTGCGAGTCGTCGCCGAAGGGGTCGAGACGAACGGGCAGCACCGCTTCCTGCTCGAGCACGAATGCGCGGAGATGCAGGGCCATCTGCACCGCGAGGCGAGGC
>JBAQWH010000106.1:0-3854 GCA_049298815.1 Thermoanaerobaculia bacterium
ACCAGCGCGGCCCGGGTGAGGTGCGTCAGGACGATCTCGAGCCGTATGTGACCCTCCGCTACATCGCGCGGCTGTTCAAGGTTCTCGCGGTGCTGATGATCGTGATGCTGATCGGCGAGATCGTCGCAGGCCTCGGCGCCGAAGGGACTGGCGCGCTGACGACCCTCATCGGCGAGATCACCCAGCTGCTCGTGCTCGCGGGCCTGATGTGGGGTGGTGGCGACCTGACCCTGCTCGTCATCGACGCCGGCCACGACCTCCGCGTCGCGCGCATCCTCCTCGGGCGCATCAACGCCGAGATGCATCGGCGCAGAGTCGAAGAAGAGAAGAAGTGAGAAGACAGGTGACGAGTGAAGCGTGAAAGGCCGCACCGCGGCCGTCACTCTTCACTCGTCGCTCATCGTCACGCAGCCACGATCGCGCGACCGAGCGTTTCCTTCAGCTCGCGGAAGATGTTCTCGGCCGGAATCCCGGCGTCGCGGAACGTCGCGACCCGCTTGACCAGGTTCTCGGCGGCTTTCTCGTCGAGCACTTTCGGATCGACAGCCTTTCGATTCAACTCGCAGAACGCGAGGATCGAAGCGAGCGCGACCCGCCGGTTGCCTCCCTGGAAAGGACGGAGATCGAGAAGCGCGAAGACGAGCGCGGCCGCCTTGTCGGCGAACGTCGCGTACGCGTCGCGGCCGAACGTCGTCACCTGCGGACGCTGCACCACGCTGATGAGCCCGAACTGAGACGTCACCAGCCCCGGATGCGCCTGCGTCCCTCCGTACTCGGCCGACACCGCCCGGTGAAGATCGACCAGATCCTGCACCGTCAGGTACTGCACCCCTCCGTCAGTCGGTGAGGCGACGATACGCGGCGTCGTACTTCTTGAGAGATCGCTTGAAGGCTGCGGCGACGGCGGGATTGGCGAAGACGACGTCTTCGGGGACGGCATGCTTCGCGGCTTTGCGGCTTTCGGGGGCGGCAGCTTCTTCTTTTCCGGCGCCTTGCTTTTTGGCGCTGGCTTTCGCGGTTCCGCTTTTGCCACCCGCTTTGCCGGCTGCGGCTTTTTTGCCGCCGACTTCGCTGCGCTTTTCTTTGGCTGAGGCTTGCGTGGCTGCTTTGACTGATTTCCCTTTTTTGTCGCCATGCTTCATTTCAGTCCTCAGGGAACTATCGTAGTTTCCTTAAGTCTCTGAGTCAACAGGATTTAGAGACTGAGCCGCTCTCTGTGTTTCACTGATTTTGGAATGCGGCGAGGCCAGCTAAGTTACTGAAATGAAACTCACTTAGTCATTGCGAGAAGTGCACCGGAATGTGTGCAGGAAATTCGGACTGAATCGCAGCGTCCTGAGATTTCTCAGGGTTTCGCGTCGATTGCCAGCAGGTCCGTCGCTTTCCCGGTCAGCGAAAAGCCGGTCTCCGACTGTGTCAGAAAACCCTTCGAAACGAGCGATCGGACCGGCAGGTCCGGATCGCCGTACGGGTGACGGATCGCGATCAGCGTCTCGAGCGGGAGCGTCTCGGCGCTCGCCCGGCGAAACTCCTGGAGGATTCGAATTTCCTGCGGCGAGAGACCGATGTCGAGAACGATTGCCATGAGGCGCGATTGTATCGGTTCTCGATCACGTGCGCTGGCAGGCCGGACACCAGTACGTTCCGCGTGCGTCCTTTCCCTGCCTCGCGAACTCGATCGGCGTACCGCAACGCCGGCAGGGTTCTCCGCTTCGACTGTAGACCCACCCGCGCTCGCGCGGGTCGAGGGAACCGGTGGTGACCCGGCCGGCGGTGCGCATTCGGACGTTCGCCTGCATGACTTTCCTCGAGAGGTTCAGGAGCGCCTCGAGCTCCTCGCGCGCGACCGTGCCGGCCTTCGCGAACGGGCTGATCCGTCGCATGAACAGCAGCTCGGACTTGTACTCGTTGCCGATTCCGGCGACGACGCGCTGGTCGAGGAGGACGTCCGCGATCTCGTCGTCCGCCCGCAGGCTGATCCGCCTGATCGCCTCGTCGAGGTCGAAGGAGTCACCGAGGAGGTCGGGACCGATCTGACTGAGGCCTGGCTCCCGCTCGAGCGACCGCGAATCGTGAAACTCCGCGACAGGCACGTTGAACGCCACGGCGATCCAGCGCTCCGTGCCGATCACGATCCGCATGTCGCTCCGGCGTTTCCGCCATGCCTCTCCCGGCCGGTAGATGTGCCACGAGCCGTTCATCCGCATGTGGGTGTGCAGATGGAGATCGCCCGAGAAGGTCATCAGGAGGTTCTTGCCTGCGGCGACCACCGACTCGACGGTTCTGCCGGTGACCGGAGTGTCGGCGTCGACGCGGGCGAGCTGGGGGAAGACGGTGAGGAACTCCGTCACGACGGATCCCGCGAGTGCGGCCTGCAGCGTCCGCGCCGCGCGGAAGATCGTGTCTCCCTCAGGCATGGCGCATCTGGTATCCGAGGGCCGAGGGAGTGAATCCGGCCTCGGCCAGGAACGGTGCGATCGCCGATCGGGCGACCTTCTCGTCGTTCACGCTGGTGATCAGCAGCGCGCGCCGCTCGCCCGACCGGACGAGCATCGCGAGCGCCCGCGCGATCTCACGAGAGATCATCGATCTCGCCGGCTCCTCCTCAGGGAGGAAGACGTACAGCTGTTTCTCCTTCCTGCCGATGTAGCAGGCGAGGCCCCCGTTCACGAGGATCACGCGCGTGCCGACCGTGCGGGAGAGCGTCCACGGCGACTCCGGCCACCGGACGATCGAGCCGTACGGACTCGCGGGATCGGTCGCCGAGAGCATCAGCGTCTCGGGCTGATCCGGATCGTCGCGCAGGGTGCGGAGGAGATCGACCGCTCCGGCGCTCGCGAACTGCGTCGCGCCGAGACCCGCGATGAAGTAGCCGCGACGGATCCGCCCGGCCTCCTCCATCGCCTTCAGGACCGGATAAACGCTGCTGAAGCCGCCGGCGATCGATTCGGCGCCGGGACTCTCCCGCGTGACGACGCCGTAACGCGCCAGCAGCTGTCCGGCGAGCGCGTTCGCCCGCTGCGTCGGAGTGCCGGCTCGCTGCGGAAGCAACGACCAGCGTCCCTGCGTCGAAGGGGGAGCGATGCGCCTCGACCGGAACCCGGTCGGCCGCCGCTCCTTCCCGCGGGTGAAGACCCGGAGGGCGTGGAACGTGTCGTTCGTCAGCACGCCCCGCCAGACGAGGTCCCAGAGCGTTGCCACGAGGTCGCCGGGGAAGCCGCCGACCGCGGTGTGAATCGCCGCAAAGAACGAGGCGCCGTTCGCGCGGAGGAACTCCGTCAACTGCAACTCGAGGGCGGAGAGCTCGACCGCGGCGGGCGGCTGATGAAGCAGCGGGAAGTGATCGGTCAGGTAGAGGGCGATGCGCCCGTCGCGCTCGCCGAGCGGCTCGACGCCGCACCAGACGATCTCGCCGGCCGCGCTGAGCGTGTCGAGGTCGGACGGCCGGTACTCCTCGATCCGCGCCGGGAGGACGTCCGTCTCGAGGATCGAGGCGGCGATGGGGTAGCCCTGCAGCGATTCGATGACCTCGAGCAGTCCCTCGAGTCCCCGACGCTTCTTGGCGGCCCCCTGCCACGACGAGAAGAGCCTGGCGAGGACCGGCGGGTCGACCGGCTCGGCCTCGCGGCGGAGACGCGCGAGGGAGCGCCGCCGGATGATGCGGAGGACGTCGTTGTCGCACCACTCACGCTGCGTCCCGCCGGGGCGGAACTCTCCTTCAATGAGCCGGCCGCGCTCGACGAACCGTTCGAGTGCTGATGCGATCACGGCGATCCCGAGGCCATAGCGCCGCGCCACATCGGCCGGCGTGAAGGGACCGTGCGTACGTGCGAATCGGAGGACGAGGTCGCCGA
>JBAQWH010000107.1:0-25238 GCA_049298815.1 Thermoanaerobaculia bacterium
CAGGGGCGGTCGGCGCGATCGGCGCCATGATGGCGCTCCTCGCGGACGCGATGATGCCGAACCTCGTCCAGACGACCGAGGAGACACCTGCGTTCGTCCACTGCGGACCGTTCGCGAACATCGCGCACGGCACGAGCAGCATCGTGTCGCAGAAGATGGCGCTCAAGCTCTCCGACTACGTCGTCAACGAGACCGGGTTCGCCGCGGACCTCGGCGCCGAGAAGTACTTCGACATCGTGATGCGGAGCTCCGGCATCCGCCCGTCGGCCGCCGTCATCATCGCCACCGCGAAAGCGATCCGCTTCCACGGCTCCAGGCACGACTCGCTCCCGATCAACAGCCGCGAGGCCCTGATCGTCGGGTTCGCGAACCTGCGCAAACACATCGAGAACGTGCAGAAGTACGGCGTTCCGGTCGTCGTGGCGGTCAACCGCTTCGACGACGACACCGAGGACGACCTGAAGGCGATCGCGAAGTTCTGCGATGCACGAGGAGTCCCGTCAGCCGTCTCCGACGTCTACGCGAAGGGAGGCGAGGGCGCCATGGACCTCGCGCACGCGGTAGTCGCCGCGGCCGACACGGCGAACCTCGAGGTTGTCCAGCCGCTCTACGAGCTGCACGAGACCTACGAGGAGAAGATCGGCAGGATCGCCCGCGAGATCTACGGTGCGAGCGGCGTCTACTTCGAGTCGGTGGCGGCGAAGAAAATGAAGAACTTCGTCGCCCGCGGATTCGACCACCTGCCCGTCTGCGTCGCAAAGACGCAGTCGTCGCTCAGTGACGACCCGAAAGTCCTCGGCGCACCGACCGGCTGGACGCTGACGATCACCGACGCGAACATCTCGGCAGGGGCCGGATTCCTCGTCGTCATCGCCGGGAACATGATGCTGATGCCGGGTCTCCCGAAACGCCCGCACGCCTGCGACGTCGACCTCTCGGCCGAGGGGGCGATCGTCGGCGTGAAGTGACCCGTCACCGGACGGGAGGATGTCAGCTGTTCTTGCCGAACAGTCGGTCGAGGATCGACTTCGGCGGGGGGCAGGTGCAGCGCTTCTGAGGCGGGACTCCTGCGAGCGCCTGTTCGATGTGGCGTCCGCATCCGGTCCACGTCGGCTTTCCACACTGAGCACACTTGATCGGCTGACACATAGACGGTGACTCTCCTCTCAGACGGCCTGCCCGGCCGTGACGTGATCGGTAACGGGACGCGCCGTAACTACATTCCTATGCGGTGATATTGCTCGGTCAGGTTGTACGAGTGTCCTGACACTCGGCAGAGCGTGTCCATCTGCCTGCACCGTGCCATGATCCCCCGGATGTTGAAGACGACGTTCCGCGTTGCGAAGATGGATTGTCCGTCCGAGGAGCAGCTGGTTCGGATGAAGCTCGAGGGGCGGAGCGACGTGCAGGCGCTCGTGTTCGACCTCGAAGGGCGGCGCCTCGAAGTCGTTCATTCGGGCGAACCGGAGTCGATTGCCCGCGAGCTCGCCACCCTCGACCTCGGATCGTCGCTGATCGGCTCGGAGCCGGCCGGGGAGAGCGGTGCAGCCGGCAGCCCCGATGCCGAGCGGCGCCTCCTCTGGCAGGTGCTGCTGATCAACCTCCTCTTCTTCGTCGTCGAGATCGGGGCGGGGTACATCGCGCAGTCGATGGGACTCGTGGCCGACAGTCTCGACATGCTGGCGGACAGCGTCGTCTACGGGCTCTCGCTCTACGCGGTCGGCAGGACGGCGCGTCACAAGGGCGGCGTCGCAACGATTGCGGGAGTCTTCCAGCTGCTGCTCGCGCTGCTCGGGCTCGCCGAGGTCGTCCGGCGTTTCGTAACCCCGCAGGAGCTTCCTGACTTCGGCACGATGATCGGCGTGTCGCTGCTCGCCCTCGCGGGCAACGCCACCTGCCTGTTCCTGCTCCAGAAGAGTCGCAGCCGCGAGGCGCACATGCAGGCGAGCATGATCTTCACGTCCAACGACGTGATCGCAAACGCCGGCGTGATCGTCGCCGGCGTGCTGGTGCTCGTCACTGCCTCGAAGTGGCCCGACCTGATCGTCGGGATCGCGATCTTCATGCTGGTCGGACGAGGCGCGGTCCGGATCCTTCGCCTGTCGCGGGGGTGAGCGGGCGGCGGGATTCAGATCACGGCGTCGTCGCCGGCCGCCGCCTCGAGAGCCTTCCATTCCGCGCGCTCGCTGCGGATCAGGTAGACGCCGCTGGCGATGATCACGGTTGCGCCGATCAGCGTCCGCGCCCCGGGCACCGTCTGCCAGAGGACGAGGTCGAGCACGACGCCCCAGGCGAGTGCCGTGTATTCGAACGGGGCGATGAAGGAGGCCTCGGCCATGCTGAAGGCCTCCGTGATCGCCCATTGGCCGATGCTCCCGGTGACCGCGATCCCCGCGATGACGATCCAGTGCCGCGGCTCGATCGGCTTCCACGAGGGAAGGCTCAGCAGCCCTGCACCGGTCGCGACGAAGAACATGAGCCAGAACACCATGCTCTGCGTGGAGTCAGTGCGCCCGAGGACGCGGACCGTGATCGCAGAGAGCGCGTAGCCGACGGCCGCGAGAAAGACCGCGAGGCCAGCGGTCGTGATGACGCCGGCACCCGTCGGGTGCATCACGTACAGCACCGCGCCGAGGCCGACTCCGATCGCCGCCCACCGTCTCCATCCGACGCGCTCGCCGAGGAACGGCACGGCAAAGGCGGTGATCAGCAGCGGCGCGACGAAGAAGATCGAATACGCCTCGGACAGCGGCAGTACACGCACCGCGTAGACGAACGCCACGAGCATGAAGATGCCGAGCGCGCCACGCAGCAGATGCAGCGGCAGACGGATGCGGAAGAGCTGCCGGAACCCTCCCGTGAGCGCGACCCAGAGGAGGACGAACGGCAGCGAAGCCATCCCACGCAGCGCCGCCACCTGGAGTGGCGCGTAGCTTGACGAGAGCACCTTCATCCCCGCGTCGAGGAGCGAGAGCGAGCCGACCGCGACGATCATCATCGCGCCCCCGCGAACGTTGTGACTGCGTGTGGTCATCGATGGGGCATTCTGCATGAGGACGATGCAGGGACGAAACGGTCGGTTCCGCGTGCGTTCCTCTCACCCGCGCAGGCGAAATCTGCCTGAAAACAGGGCAAAAAGATCGGCGCTCGGCGCGCAGGGTTCCTTTTGTGCGTGGACCAGTGCCGCTTCGGCATCCATGTTCATGTGCACGACCCACAACACGGCGACGGAGCCGAGGAGGCGCGCATGAGATTCTCATTGGCCGTCCTGCTGATCCTGGTCGCGCATGCAGTGGAGGCAGCGGAACCGCGGGTCGAATACGGAAAACCGAGGGAGCTGTACGCGGTAGAGAAGGTCTATCTCTGGACTTTCGAGGACGAGGAACTGGCCGCCGAAGTGCGCCGGCAGATGTCGGACGCGTTGCCCGCGCTCAGGTTCGTCGATCTGGAGAGCGAGTCGGACGTGACGTTGTCGGTTCAAAGGAAGAAGGGGGAGCGGGACGAGATGCTCACGTCCGCGCGCCTGGCGCGTGCGCAGCACAGCACGATCCGTCTCTATGCCGACACCTCGTCGCGAAAAGCCGATGCGCCGGAGGCGGTCGCAGAAGTCGTCGCCCAGATCGTCAACATCTTTCAGCAGGCGAGCGCGAAGCGCTTCGGCGTGCCTTCGGCACGGACGGCGCGGGGGAATAGGGTCATCCACACGACGGCGGGTCTGAGGCCGGGTCTTTCGAAGGCGGACGTGCGCGCGGCGCTTGGCCCGCCGCATCGGGTCGACGGGAAGGGATCGCGCACGGCGATCTGGACCTACGCGACGACCGACGGAACGATGCGACTCGTGTTCTCGGGCGACCGCCTCTCCGGCGTGACCCTCGACACGCCGAAGAAGTGAGGCCGCAGCGCAGCGGTGCGTCGCGAGCACCTTCATCCCGCATGGTCGAGCCGCGGGCGGCGAAAGAGGCGGTTCTTTCGCCGCTCCGCGGCTGTGCGATTGGCGCCGGCCCGGGGTGCCGGTCCATCCGACGAAGTGCCACTCTCGCCCGTCGGGGTGACAACTGCGACAACGCGCTTCCGCTTCGGCGGACAGAAACAAGGCTCGGCAATACGTTGCCCTGCGGAGCTGGACCTGATGCGAGTCGCGCGCGCTCTCCTTCTGGCGTCGATCGTTGCGGGGTCGGCCACGCAGGCGCTCTCCGTGAGTATTCACGTGGAACTGCGGCCTGCTGGCCCGGCCACCGCTGGAACCTTGATCGCCCGGCCGCTGGAAGGCGGGCCCCCGGTCAGGATCGCGCTGACCGAACTGGGCGCCGAATTGCCGCTCGCGAAGGGGACCTGGCAGATCACGGGAGAGCTGCCGGGCCGCTATGTAGAACCGACGACGCTGTCGGTCACGAGCGGTGCCGAGCGGGTCGTCATCCGGGCGTGGCGAACGGGAAGTGTCCGAGGAGAAGTCGTGGCCGCAACGGAGGGGGGAGTTCCTGAGCTACTCGAGCTTCGGTGGAGTTCGGTGAGCCCTGACGGCCCCCCGCCGGGCTTTGCGGCGTGTCAGGTCGCCGAACGGCGATGGCGGTGTGAGATGCCGGCCGGCAAAGCCATGGACCTCCGCGTTCGCGCATCGGGATTTCTGACGCTGTTCAAGTGGGGGGTGGATGTCGAACCGGAACGCGCGCTTGATTGGGGAACGGTCAAACTCCAACGGGGAGCATCCGTGTTCGGGTGGGTGGGGGTTGCGAGGCGCGCCGAAGCCAGGATGAACGACGTCCGCGTGATCCTCAGCACGACCGCGGCAACTCCCTCGGTTGTGGCGGCGGTCACCCCGGACCGGCGCGGTTTCTTCAGGTTCGCGGGGATCGCACCAGCACCTTATCGACTCGAGGCCACCGCTCCCGGCCCTCTCGCTTCGGAGAAGTTGGATGTGATCGTCAAGCCGAACGAGGAATCGGAGCTCCTCGCCGAGTTGAAGCTCGAACCACTGCATAGCGTGCGAGTGACGATCGTCCCTGCGACTCCCGAGAATGCGCCCCGTTGGCACCTCTCGCTCCTGTCCTTCGACCGTGTCCAGAAGCGGAGCGACACGGTGGCGAAACGCTTCGCGGACTTCACCGGGATGTGGGAGTCGCCCGGTCTGCGGCCAGGGTCCTATGTCGCCTTGATCGGCCCGAACGAAGAGTCGGTTCTCGCCAGACGGGAGATCGAGGTGAGCCGGGACGACGAGAACATCCTGATCGACGTCAACCAGACAAAGGTCAGAGGGCGCGTGCAGCTGGGCGATCGCCCGCTCGAGGCGAGCGTCTGGGTAGGGGGAAAACGCCGCCAGCCGACGGTCAAGCTGCAGGCCGGAGAGGACGGATCCTTCGAAGGCTACGTTCCATTCACCACGGACTCGGAGTGGCTCGTCACGATCGATGCGGACCATCCCCGCGTCGAGACGACCCTTCTCAGAAAGCCGGAGGTCGAGGACGACGGGACCACGAGGCTCGACGTCTCGCTCCCCGCGGCCGGCGTTCGTGGACGGGTGATCGACGAGAAGGGCGGGCCGGTGCCGCTGGCCATCGTGAACATCGCCACCCCGGACCCTCTGGTCTCTGTCCTTCAGTCGGCCACGGACGATGCCGGGGAGTTCGAGCTCTCCGGCCTTCGCGCCGGGACGTACAGTGCGGACGCCACCAGCCGGGATCTCCGAAGAAGCAGAACCACGCCGTTCCTCGTGCCCGAGGAAGGACAGGTCGACGTGACGCTTACGGTCGAACCGCAGGGGACGATCACCGGTCGGGTCCTCGTCCAGGGACTTCCGGTGACCGGGGCCACCGTCGTGCTCCTGCCGACGAATGTCGCGGTGACACTCTGGCCGCAGGCGACGACCAAGACCCAGGGTGCGTTCGCGATCGGCCTGCCGACTGCGACCACGGAGGTGAATCTCATGGTCTCTGCGCCCGGACTGGCGTTCAAGGCGTTTCGCATCCCGTTGCCGAAAGAGCCGATCGCAATTGCGCTCGAGACGAACGGCGGCACGCTGGACTTCGATGCCCTTCCATTCGTCGACAGCGAGGCCGCCGAGCAGACGTTCGTGATTCACCGCGGTGCGGAGGTGAACGCGCAGTATCTGGCGTACCTCGGCAACAGCTCGATCCGTACGGGGGGACCGGGAAGGCTTCGGGTCGTGCACCCGCTGATGGATCCCGGCGTCTACTCCGTCTGTCGCGCGATGATGGCCGACCGTCCGGCCCTCAGAGCCGGCGCGCTGCCTACCGGCCGCTGCGCCACGGGGGTATTGGCTCCCTGGGGAACGCTTCGACTCGAGCTTCCGATGGCGGAAGGTCCGTCGGGCTCCGATCGCCGGTAAGCGCGGCGGCGCAGGGGCGACCCCGCCTCCGTCGAGCGACGCTTTCGAGAAAAATCGTCGCGGCGTGAGATTCTTGCGCGCGCAGAACGACGAATGATCCGGACGGAGTCAGTGGAAGAACCGATCGCGCCGGTGGAGGTCACGATCACGGCGGCCGACGGTTACGCGATCGGTGCGACCCGATTCGATCCTCCGGAGACACCGAGGGGCAGGCTCATCGTCGCCGGGGCTACGGCGGTACCGCAGACGTTCTACAGGCGCTTCGCCGAGTACGCCTGCCGCCGCGGCTTCACGGTCCTGACCCTCGACTATCGCGGCATCGGGAAGTCGAAGCCCGAGACCCTCCGTGGCTTCGAGGCCAGCATCCTGGACTGGGCGCGGCTCGACCTCGCGGCGGTGGTGAATGAATACGGCGGGGACGCTGTCCCGCTCTTCATGGTCGGGCATTCGTACGGAGGCCACGCCCTCGGTCTGCTCCCCAACCACCACCTCATCTCGCGGTTCTGGGTCTTCGGCACCGGCTCCGGGTGGCACGGCTGGATGCCGCCGCTCGAGCGGCTGCGCGTGCTCGCGATGTGGCATCTCATCCTGCCGCTCCTCACCGCCTGGAAGGGTTACACCCCCTGGGGGATGCTCGGCCTCGGCGCGGACCTGCCGCGCGGGGTGTACGAGCAGTGGCGGCACTGGTGCGGTTTCCCGCACTACTTCTTCGACGATCCAGAGATGGCCGGCATCGCGGACGAATACGCCGCAGTCCGGACCCCGATCGTCGCCGCAAACTCGCTCGACGACCTCTGGGCACTACCCCGCTCGCGGGACGCGTTCATGTTCGCGTACCGGAACGCGCCGGTCACGAATGTCGACATCGATCCGCGGAATGGGCTTGGCAGCATCGGGCACATGGGCTACTTCAGGCAGTCGGCACAACCGCTCTGGGACGACGTGCTCGAGTGGTTTCTGCCGGAGCTGGAACCCGGATGACGCCGAGTCGCCCATCCGGGTGGCACGACACTGGCGCCGAACGGCATCTCGCTTATCATCGCCCGATGCGGTCTCTGCGCTGGCTGGTCGTGCTGGGGATGCTCGCGGTCGCGAGCGGTGCCGCGGCGGAAGACGCGCCTCTCCTCACCATCGCCGAGGCCATTCGGGATTCGAACGGCGACACGCTGCCTGATCGGCTGCGGCAGCCCGTGCACGTGCGCGGCGTCGTGACGATCGGGTCGGACGTCGTCGCGGACGACCGCCTGCAGGTCTATCTCCAGGACGAGACCGGCGGACTCTATCTGTTCGCGCGTGAGCCGGGGCAGCCGGTGCGCGCCGGGGACGTCGTCGACGTCACCGGTGAGCTGCTTCAGTACCGCGGCTCCCCGCAGCTCAGCCGGCCTCAGTACAAGGTCGTCGGGCAGGTGACGCCGCCGGCGCCGAAGCCGATGACTGTGGCGGAGGCGGCGAGCTGGCCTTCGTACGGCAGGCTGGTGACGGTCCGCGGTCAGCTGCGCGGGTGGAGGCAGGAGGGGCCGAACCTCTCGTACGAGCTTGCGGCCGACGGAGGAACGATCCGTTTCCTCCTCCCGCCGCCGGTCATCGAGCACTTCCCGCACACCGCGATGACGGAGGGCTCCGAGCTCGAGGTCACCGGCGTGGTCTCGATCTACTCGATCGTGCCGCCTTATCGCGATGGTTTCCGGCTGATCGTCGGTGCACCCGCGTGGGTCCGGATCCTGTCGAAGCCTCTTCCGCGCTGGATCACGCGCAGCATCCTCGTCGTCCTGCTCGCGGCCGTCCTCGTTCCTGCGCTCTTCTTCACGGTGCGTACGCTTCGCCGTGGAGCGCGGCGGCGAAACCAGGAGCTCGCCGCGCTGAAGGCGCTCTCGACGGTCGGGGCGGGAGACTCGGACATCGGCGCCTTTCTCGACGAAGCGATCGGCGTGATGACGAAGAGCGAGCTCGTCGACAGCGCCGTCGTGCATCTGTTCGAAGGACAGTCGCTCCGCCTGTGGCGCAAGTGGGACGTCGACGACGCGCGGGCGCGCAGCATCGACGAGGAGGTTCGCGAGCGCTTCGAGACCGGACTCGCCGACCGCGGACCGGTCGCCGCCGGGTTGGCGGCAAAGGGCCGTGGCAGACGGCTCATGAGTGTTCCGCTGCAGGGGAGGTCCAGCACCGTCGGCGTTCTGACGGCCTCGATCAGCGCGGGTAGAAATGCGCGCGTGCCGGGATGGCTGCTCGCTGCTGCGAACCTCGTGGCCCTCGGCATCGAGAGCGCGCGGATGCTCGAAGCGAGCGAGCAGCGGGAGCGCGAGTTCGAGCAGCTCGCCATCTGCGACCCTCTCACGGGCCTCTACAACCGGCGCTTCATGGAGGAGTACCTGCGCATTCACATGGCGATGGCGCGCAGGCAGAACGCTCCGGTCAGCTTCATCACGATCGACGTCGACGAGTTCAAGGCGATCAACGACCGTTTCGGCCACGAGGCGGGGGATCAGGTCCTGGCTGATCTGGGAGAGCTTCTGCGGAGCTGCACCCGGGCTTCGGATCTCGCGGTGCGCTTCGGTGGCGAGGAGTTCCTCGTCGTCATGATGGACACCAGCGAGGAGGGGGCGATGACCTTCGCGCAACGCTTCCAGTCGGCACTGCGCGGGCGCAGCTACCCGGTCGAGGGAGTTCCCGCGGACGTGCGTCTCACCGTCTCGATCGGCATCGCGGTCTATCCCGACCACGCCGAATCCGTCCGGCGCCTGCTCAAGGTTGCCGATGAGTCGATGTACGAGTCGAAGCGCCAGGGCCGCGATCGGATCACGATCGCCGCCGGCGTGACGCGGATGATCGACGCGTAGCCGGGCCGGCTGCTGTCTATGAGGCCTCGGTCCTCCGCGTCAGTGAACGACCGGTGCTGCATACCTCGTGACCGGCTGGCGCCTGCGCATCCCGCTTCGCAGGGAGAGCGTCCCGAGGAACACCAGCAACGTGCCGATGACTGCGGGGATGAACGGCATCGCGCGATTCCCCCAGCCGTAGTCGACCATCGCGTCCTGCGGGCGCTCGGGGTCGTAGAGCACGGGAGTGCGATCACCGACGCGCCAGGAAGGATTCGATGACGACGCCTTGTGGCGGAACCTCACCGCGCCCCACTCGCCGGCCGGCGTGAACTCGATCACGGGGGCCCAGGTCGTCCCTTTGCTTCCGCTCGATCGCACCATCTCGACCACGACGCCCTCGGCCGACGAGGCGCGCTCGAGGTAGGCGAACCGCTTTCCGACCCAGAACCAGCTTCCCGTGAGCGCCGCTGCGCCGAGGAGCAGAAGGATGATGCCGCCGACGATCGCCTGCCGGGGTTGTCCGCGCAGCACCGCCTCGATTTCAGCGGGCGGTGCGAGCGTCGAGCGGTCGAACGCGGATTCGGGGACGACCTCGCCGGTGGTCGCCGATCGGAGCATCTTCTCGACGCCGCCTTTGAGGTTCTCGATCTTCCCTCCGAGGTTCATCGACGTCTTCGCGCGTCTCGCCCTGGCGACCAGGACGACGATCACGGCAACGGGAACGGCGGTTGAGAAGATCCCCGGCCGGAACGTCGTGAAGAAGACGATCGACAGGACGATGCCGATCGCCAGGATCACTCCTCCGAACCAATACGGGCCGTTCGAATCGAGCCGGCCGCGCATCGGCTCCTGTTCCGAGACCACTACGCGCACCCGCCGTCCCACCTCGTAGGGGATGGAGCCGCTGCCGATGGCGTGCTGGACGTAACAGCGTCCGGCGCGAGGATGGCGGAACGAGAGCACCGGCGCATAGGTGCGCGAGCCTTTCTTCGAGAGGGTTTGCGCGTAGCCGGCGACCTCCGCGTCGAAGCGGCGCCCGGTCGCGCTGATCCTTCGCGCCGAAACGATCAGGAGAACGCCGACCGCGACGCATCCGAAGCCGATCACCAGGAGAACGATCTGCACGCTGCCTCCCTCGATGCGCACCCGACTGGTGTGCGGACGTTTGACCTGACGATTGTAGGCCCCGGCGCTCCTCGGTCCCCATGGCGGCCCGTCGGCGTACGTTCCAGCACCGGCGCGGGGGACGCTGCGGCGAACCATATCCTTCGAGACCGTCCTCATCGATTACGATACGAACGAACATGTCTGGTGAGTGGGAGCCGATCGGACGCGGGTCGGTAGCAGCGTGGCTGCGGCTGGCGAAGCCGATCCCGGCGACGCTCGGTGCGTGTCCGATGCTGGTGCTCGACCTGGGCCAATCGGGCGCGCTGTTGTCGGGCCTCTGCGAATTCGCACAGGGAACCGAACACGATCTCGCATTTCTCGACGATCGCCACGACGTGAGCGTGCGCTGTCGGATCACCGCCGTCGCGGAGCATGGCGTCACGCCCGATCGCGACCTGCTGGTGCGGTTCATCGAGCCGGGCGTCGGGCTTGCCGAGTTCATCGCGAGATACGAGCAGCAGGTCCACCGCGCCGAAATCGCGAACTTCGAGGGCGACATCGAGGGAAACGTCATCGACGGCGACCGGATGCTCTCCGACCTCGGCGCGGCGGCGCGGGCGAACGAACCGTTCCTGCGTTGTCAGTTCAGCGGCGGCCGATGGCACCGGGAGCTGACCGCGAGCCGCGATCAGCCGGCCGACGGCTTCACGATTTCCGCAGCCGAAGCGGAGGAGCAGCTCCGGCTCCTGCAGCTCGCGTACGAAGAGACGGATGAAGCCGGGCGGCGTGCAATGCGCGAGTTCGCCTCCGTGAGCCTCCCGACGGAGCCCTGACCGTCTCGCTTTCCGACCGGGCGCGGCAGCGGCCGCACCGCAACGCACCGCCCGGAGATACCATGCGCGCCGCGATGGCGTCGGGCAAGGCACACCTGCAGATTCACTTCTGCGTCGTCCTCTGGGGCTTCACCGCGGTCTTCGGACGGCTGATTACGTTGCCCGCATTTCCGCTGGTCCTCTGGCGGATGGCGCTCGTCGCGATCATCCTCGCGTTCGTCCCGCGCGTCTGGCGGGCGGTGCGTGCGATGCCGGTGAGGCTGCTCGCGATCTACTCGGGAATCGGCGTGATCATCGCGCTGCACTGGCTCACGTTCTACGGCTCGATCAAGCTTTCGAACGCTTCCGTCGGTGCGACGTGCATGGCGCTCGCTCCGGTCTTCCTCGCGTTCGTCGAGCCGGTGGTGACCCGTCGCCGGTTCGACGTGCGCGAGCTTCTCCTCGGTGCCGCAATGATCCCGGGCGTGGTCCTCGTCGTCGGAGGTGTGCCGGCCGGCATGCGCCTCGGCATCGCCGTCGGGGCGTTCTCCGCGTTCCTGGTCGCGATCTTCGGCACGCTCAACAAGCGGATGGTGGAGCATGCCGACCCGCTCGCCGTCACCGCGATCGAGCTGACCGCGGGAGCCGTGCTGCTGGTGCTCGCAACAGCGGTGCTGCCGGACAGCATCGCCACCTTCGCCGTGCCGGATGCGCGCGATGCCGTCTACCTCGTCATCCTCGCCGTCGGCTGCACGATCGTTCCGTTCACCATCGCCCTGATCGCGCTCCGCGAGCTCAGCGCGTTCGCCGCGCAGCTCGCCGTCAACCTCGAGCCGGTCTACGCAATCCTCTTCGCGTCGGTGCTCCTCGGTGAGCACCACGACCTCGGCCTCCGCTTCTACGCCGGCGTCGCTCTCATCCTCGGGCTCGTCCTCGCGTACCCGCTGATCGCCCGACGCGCGCCGGCGATGGCGCACCCGGAAGAGCAGAGCGCAGTCGAGTCTGCGGGCGGCGGGACGTGAGCGGGAAGAATGAGGACGGCGCCACGAGCGCCGTCCTCTCCTTGCTGAGCTCATGCGTCATCGCGGTGACGCGTCAGGTCACCCCTTGTCCGGCTGCTCCTTCATGCGCCGCTCCATCTCTTCCGGAGAGACGTCCTCGACGTGCGTGGCGACGTTCCAGACGTGGCCAAACGGGTCTGTGATCACTCCCATCCGGTCGCCGTAGAACTGCGTCTCCACCGGGCGGACGATCGTAGCGCCGCGCTCGACGGCTGCTGCGACGGCGCCATCGGTGTCCGCGATGTAGATCATGATGCTGACCGCGCTTCCACCAAACGCTTTCGGGCCGCGATGACCCTCGTCGGGATGCTCGTCGGCCAGCATGATGTGGGCATCGCCGATCTTCATCTCCGCATGCCCGATGCGGCCATCGGGATACGGCATGCGCATGACTTCGACTGCGCCGAATGCGGCGCGATAGAACTCCATCGCGCGCGCTGCGCCGTCGATGACGAGGTAGGGAATCACAGAGTGGTAGCCATCCGGGACGTGGTGCACGGGCATGTCTTCCTCCATTCGTTGTGTGTGCGTGCGAACACTACCTCAGGAGCAGGAGCGCAGGCGTCCCGCCTGGCGGTTGCCGGGCGTCTCCCCCGGCGCGAAGCGAAAGTGTCTCCGATGCGTAGAGAGGAACGCGACGAGGCGGGACGCCTGCGCTCCTGCTTCCACTGAAGAGCTAGGTCGTGAATGGCTCCGCGGCGGGTCCAGCGGTCCGGCTGAGCAGGTGAAGGATCGGGGTCGTCGCGAAGGTGGTGACGAGTGCCATGAGGACGAGCATGGCGAACAGCGTCGGAGACAGGATGCCGAGGTCGAAGCCGATGTTGAGGACGATGAGCTCGACCAGGCCGCGAGTGTTCATGAGGATCCCGAGGGATGCCGCCTCGCGATTCGCAAATCCGGTGATGCGAGCCGCGACGAACGTCCCGCCGAACTTTCCGACGGAGGCCGTCACGAGGATCGCGCCGCAGAGGAGCCACTGAGATGCGCCGTGCACGAGACCGATCTGCGTGCGCATGCCCGTAAACGCGAAGAACGCAGGCAGGAACAGGACGACCACCAGATCCTCGAGCCTGAGCTTGAGCTCGTGCGCGAGGCGGGATTCGGACGGGATGATCGCGCCGACGAGGAAAGCGCCGAAGATCGCGTGGATGCCCGCAGCCTCCGTCGCAAGCGTCGAGAGCAGGATTCCGACGACGACGATTGCGATGGCGCTTTGTGAAACGGTCTGTCGAAGCTCCTGCGCACGGACCGCCCGGATGATGAACGGACGGGCGACGAGCAGCATGAATCCGACATAGAGCGCGGTGAGACCGACGGTGACGATCGCGCCCGTGACGTTCGCCTTGGTCACCGCGATGACGAAGGCGAGAAGGCACCACGCGGTCACGTCGTCGACCGCCGCGCAGGTGAGAGCGACCGTTCCAAGGTGGGTCTTCTGCACGCCACGGTCAGTGAGGATCCGCGCGAGGACCGGAAAGGCCGTCACCGAGAGGGAAACGCCGAGGAAGAGTGCGAAGACGGTGAACGGGACGTCCGCCGTGGAGAGTCTCGGATACAGCCACAGAGCCAGCGCCGATCCGAGGAGAAACGGCGCGAGGATGCTCGCGTGAGAGATCGCGACCGTCGCCTGCGTCCGGTGCTTCAACTCACTCGTGTTGAGCTCGAGCCCGACGAGGAACATGAAGAGGATGACGCCGATCTGCGCGATCACCGAGAGAAAGGGGGCGACCAGCGGCGGCAGGAGAAAGGCCGTCGCCTCGGGTGCGATGCGGCCGAGGAGCGACGGGCCGAGCAGGATCCCGGCAATCACCTCGCCGATCACCGGCGGCTGATGGATGAACTTGCAGAGCGCACCGCACGCGCGCGCCGCGACGATCACCACCACGAGGGCCAGCAGCACGTGGAGGAGCACGTCGGCCTGGGGCGAACTGCCGCCGCCGTGCGGTGTGGTCAGCGTCGGCGCCGGCGCGGTGAGCGTCGACCCGGCCGAACGAACGAGCAGGAAGATTCCGACCGCTCCCGCGATCATGAGCGGATATCCGAGCACGCCGGCAAGCGTGACCCCACGAGATCCGTCGGATTGCATGCCGCCAAAATATCGCAGGTCGGGTCGGACGGGCGGCCCAGCCGAACCACAGAGGCGCAGCGCGTCGTCGCGGCAACCGAAGTCCGATGGCCTTTTCCCCGCGTGCGGGGAGAAGGCTATCGAAGGCGGATTAGACCTCGCGCTCCGCGCGCCGCGCGGAGCACCGCCCGAGGACGAATTGTGTTCGGCGCCTGCGGTTACCCTCTCCCGGCGGGAGAGGGTCGGCCTGGTGGTGCTGGTGCGCGAAACGTGCTCGCTCCCGGCCCAGATCTCCGCAGCACCATCGGGCCGGGGTGAGGGGGACCCGAGTGCCTCGACCAGGAAATCCCCTCACCCCGACGAACCCCTGACTGCGCGGCACCATCGGCGCAGGTTCGAGGTTATCGCGGCGCAGCAGGTCTTCGTCGACCCTCTCCCGCCGGGGGAGGGTGGCGTGTGCAGTCCGGCCGGGCTCAATTCAGAGCAGGGGCTTCGTGGCACCGCCCCTCACTCGCACTCCGCTTCGCTCCGTGTCTCCCTCTCCCCGCTGCCGCGGGGCGAGGGGGGTCGAAAGGCTCGCGACGCGCGACAATTCACGTACCTGGGGTACAGAGAGCACAGAGGTTCACAGAGCGAGAACAGCACGCCGCCACCTCTGTGTGCCTCTGTGCTCTCTGTGCCTCTGTGGTGACATACCCCAGCGTTCTCTGCACAGTCGGCTCAGGATGGCAAACGGCGCGGCGCGCCGTGTTCACTTCCAGTGTTTCTGTACGAACGCTTCTACTTCCGGTAGGCCGCCCTGCAGGATCAGGTAGCCGTTGTGCGGCTCGCGCGGGGTGGTCTCGTGGTTGATCGGCGTGGTCATCATGTCGCGGATCGTCTTCGGATCGTCGGTCTGGCCGAGGACCCAGCCGAGCTTCACGTAGGCGGTCTCGGGGAGCATGTTGTCCATCGGGATGATGCCGAGGTCGAGAAGGTCGCGGCCGGTGTCGTAGACGTACATCTGCGCGAAGCCCCAGAGGGTCTGTACGGTCATCACCACCGTCATCCCTTTCTCGATCGCGCGGCGGATTGCGGGGTAGAGCGGCTTGTTCACGTGGCCGAGGCCGGTGCCCGCCATGACGAGACCGCGATAGCCGAGGTCCGAGAGCGAGTCGATGATGTCGGGGTTGAAGTTCGGGTAGTAGTACTGGATCGTCACCTTCTCTTCGAAGACCGGAGTGATGACCGGCTTGCGCGTCTTGTCGCGGCGGACGATGTCGGTCGTCAGGTACTTGAAGTGGCTGCCGTCCTCGTTCGGGTAGCGGCTCACGGTGGCGAGCGGCGTCGCGCCGATCGTGCGGAACGTGCTGCGGTAGCTCGAGTGCATCTTCCGGCAGCGCGTGCCGCGGTGCAGCAGGTCGTAGTTGTCGGACGTCGGGCCGAACATGCAGATCATCACTTCCGCGATGTCGCACTCGGCGGCCGAGCGCACGGCGTTCATCAGGTTGAGGGCGGCGTCTGACGAAGGACGATCGGAGGAGCGCTGGCTGCCGACGATCACGATTGGCACCGGGCTGTTCTGCACCATGAAGCTGAGGATCGCGGCGGTGTGCGCCATCGTGTCGGTGCCATGGCCGACGACGATGCCGTCGCAGCCGCGCTCGATCTCCTCGCCGATCGCGATTGCGAGCGCCTTGTACTGCTCGGGCGCCATGTTTTCGGAGAAGACGCCGAAGAGCTTTTTCGTCGTCAGGTTGGCGATGTCGGCGAGCTCGGGGACCGCGCCGTAGAGCTCACCCGGCGTGAACGCGGGGATGACGGCGCCGGTGCGGTAGTCGAGACGGCTGGCGATCGTGCCGCCGGTGCCGAGGAGCGTCACGTTCTTCTTCTTCGGATCGAACGGGAACTCCTTCTCGGGGATCTTGTAGACCGCCTTGCGGTAGCCGAGCTCGCGCGCGGAGGCGACGCGGTCGGCCCGGATGCCGACGTTGTAGCCGTTGAAGAGCTTCACGACGATGTGGAGCTCGTCGGCGTTCTCGCTGCGCGGAAGGACGACGCCGACGAACTTCGAGCCGCGGTCGTTGACGATCTCGACCTCGCTCCAGACGCCGATGCCGTACGTCTCGAACGCCGCGCGCGCGAGTCCGCGGTAGCCCTGGAAGCGGTCGGTGCGCTCCGCGATCGGGAGGGTGGGGGGGATGTCGGTTGCGGTCATGACTCTGCCTCCGGAGAGCGGACTTCAGTCCGCGGCAGCGGGACTTCAGTCCTGCTGCCGTCGTCGGCCACGGTCAACTCCTCGGGTTCCCGCGATCGGACTGAAGTCCGATCGCTGCGGACTGAAGTCCGCTCTCCGACTCGCTCGCGCAGGGCTTCCGCGACGTCCTTCGCGGGGGCGCGGCCGCGCAATGCATTCACGGCCTGACCCGCGAGGAAGCGGAGGCGCTTGTCGGGGGTATCGCCTTTTGCGTCGAGGTAGCCGTCCATCGAGATCGCGTCGAGGCTCGGCAGCCACTGGTCGCGGCCGACGATCGCGATGCTCTCCGCCTCTGCCGCAGCGGTTGCGGAGACGGAGTCCTTTGCCATCCGCGTGGCGATCACCGGGACGTCTTCGCGCGCGATCCGTCCCGCCGCGAGGAGGTCGAAGACGGAGACCCATTCCGCGGCGCCGAGGCGTTCGACCGGAATGCCGGCGCGGCGCAGGGCTTTCGCGCGTTGGCCGATCTCGATCGCGGCGACCAGGCCGTCGACGCCGGTCTTCTCGACCACCGCGTCGACGATCTCTGCGCCCCCCTTGCGAATGAGGAACGCGGTCGTCTCGTCGGGGACGCGCCAGGCGCCGTAGCGCGCGAAGCGTTCCCACGGCGCAGGCTTCAGCCGCGCGCGGATCTCGGCGACGCGCTCTTCGGTGATGCGTGTCGGTGGCGAGTCGGTGTCGGGATACATCCGGTCGGGGCCGGGGAGGATCCGCTCGAAGGTCGTGTAGCCGCCCGCGAGTGCCTGGCGCGTCTCCTTCGGAACGCCCTCCGTAGCGTCGGCGAAACGGAGGCGGATCTCGTTCGCCGCGGTGCGGCAGTCTTCTTCCGGACCGAAGACGAGGAAGTAGTCGTCGCGGTCGCCGGGCTTCACGCGTTTCCGCAACCGCTCGACCACGCGGTGCTTGTCGGGGAACTGCGGGAGGACGGCGCTCGAGAGGACGACCGGCGGCTGATCGAGACAGGCGATGACCCGGATGCGGCCGGAGAGCTCGTCGAGGAACGTGGTCTCGGGCTGCGTCGGGAACTGCGCGAGGCCTGCGAGTCCGAACGCCTTCACGGCGAAGACGCGGCCGCCCGCTTCGAGCGCTCGGCGGATGAAGCCGAGGTCGACGCCGGCGAAGACGTCCGAGACGTCGATCGGCTCGAGGCGGATCGAGTCGGGCGTCGTGAATCCGCGGCGATGGAGCTCGTCCCGCATCTGGAGCAGGCGATGCTGGCGGATCCCTTCGTTGTGCACCAGAGTCAGGGCATAGCCGGCGCGCGGTACCCCCTTGATCTCGACGCGGTTGCCGCCGCGGACCGAGACGTTCACGTCCTGCCGGCTCGCGCCGATGCCGGTGCGGACGCGTCCCGTCGAGCGCGCGACCATGCCGCAGAGGAGGATCGCGTCGCGTACCTCCTGCGGCGTGCGGAGCTCCGGTCCGGTGACCGTCTCGGTGAGCGGCATGCCGAGGCGGTCGGTGCGCCAGACGATCTGGTGGCCGCGGTCCTTCACCTCGCGGCAGGAGTCTTCTTCGACGCTGAGGTGCGTGATGGTGAGGTCGCGGCCGTGGAAGGGGAGGATGCCGTTCACGCCGACGATCGCGGTCCTCTGGAATCCCGTCGGGATCGAGCCGTCGAGGTACTGCTTCCGCGCGATGTGGACCTCGTCGATGATGTCCATCTTCATCATCAGGCAGAGCTCGATCGAGACGTCGATCGCATCCTGGTTCACGAGGAACGGCGGCGTGTCGTCCATCTCGTAGGTGCAGACGTTGAGGTGGTTGAGGAGGTAGACGATCTCCTTCTTCGTCTTGAACTCCATGAGCGCGGTGCCGTCGTACTCGCCGAGCTCCGACAGCGTCGGCCGCATGTGGCGCAGCACTTCGCCGTCGTGCGTCTCGGTGTAGAGGCCGGCGGGACATCGGCAGAAGAGCTTGTGGCGGGTGAGCAGCTGCTGGTGCACTTCGAGGCCCGAGATCAGGCCGACGGATTCGTAGTCGAGGGGCTCGAGCATCGGGGTTCTGTCCTCTCTCACTCTTGAACGCGCGCATCGTGGACCATGGAGCAGGGCGGAGGGGGAGCGCAACTGCCGCCGTCACATCGACCGCGTGCCTGGCGCTTTGCGGCACCTGGGTGGGCGTGGATCACGGTCAGCGGCCGCGGCCTTTGCTATCCTCCGGCGCGTCAAGAGACTGACGGTGCAAAGCCGCTCCCACAGGCGCTCCAGCCGCTGGACGATCGACGAACGGAACCGACCGCTCGTCATCGCCACACTCCTGATGTTCAACATCTTCGTGGTCGGCGTGACCGGCTACCTGGTCATTGGATCGCCCCATCATGGTTTCATCGATGCGCTGTACATGACCGTCATCACGCTGACGACGGTCGGGTACGGCGAGGTCATCGATCTCAGCGGTCATCCTGCCGGGCGGCTCTTCACGATCGCGCTGCTGTTCTCCGGAGTCGGTACGTTCCTCTACTTCTTCTCTTCGCTGACCGGCTTCATCGTCGAAGGGAATCTCGAGCGCATTTTCTGGAGGCGAAGAATGGAAAAGAGCATCGAGGGACTCCAGGATCACTACATCGTCTGTGGTGCCGGGCACACCGGGGAGCACATCGTCCGCGAGTTGCATGCGACCGGGCGGCCGTTCGTGCTGATCGAGCGGTTGGACGCGCGCGTGAAGGAGCTGCACGAACAGCTGGGCGTCAGCTTCCCCGCGATCGTGGGCGACTCGACGCACGACGACGTTCTCCTCGCGGCAGGCATCGAGCGCGCGGCAGGGCTCTTCGCGTCGATCAGCAACGACAAGGACAACCTCATCATCACCATCTCGGCGCGGCTGGTGTCGCCAACCCTGCGCATCGTCTCGCGCTGCACCGACGAAGGACTGGAGCGGAAGATCCGGAGGGCGGGAGCGGACGTGGTCGTATCGCCCACCGCGATCGGCGGCCTGCGCATGACCTCGGAGATGGTTCGTCCGACCGTGGTCTCGTTCCTCGACGTCATGCTTCGCGACACGGAGAGTCTGCGCGTCGAGGAGTCGACCGTCGCCGCGGCCTCTTCGCTGGATGGCATGACGGCCGGCGAGTTCCGCAAGCGCGCGCCGGAACGCGCGCTTCTCGTCGCTGTTCGCTCGGCAGAGGGCGAGTGGCTCTACAACCCTCCCGACGATGCGAAGCTCCTCGGCTCGTCGACGCTGGTCTACATCGGTAACCGCGACGCCAGACGTGCGATCGACGTGCTCGCGAGCACGCACGACCCACATCGATGGTCAGCGCATCGCGGGAGCTGAGTGCTCGGAGGCGACGGCCGGTCTCCTGCCGGTCGAGTGGTTGTGATGCGAGTCACCACAACAAGTGAGCGGTTCGACACCGCCTTGTTCAGTGCCGCACTAGCATCGCTCGAAATCTACCGACCAGGAGCTGATCGTGGCGCACGTAATCACCGACAACTGCATCAAGGACGGGCTTTGCCTCGACGCCTGCCCCAACGACTCGATCCATCCCCGGACTGACGAGGCGGCCTTCGAAGGCGCAACCCAGCTGTTCATCAACCCCGAAGACTGCATCGACTGCGGCGCCTGCATCCCGGCCTGCACCTCCGACGCGATCTTCGCCGGGGACGACGTTCCGGCGGACAAGCAGTACGCGATCGCCGCGAACGAAGCGCACTTCGCCGCATAACGGCGAACCCGACTCCGCCGGAGTCTCGCCTCCCGCGCGAGGCTCTGGCGGTCCCAGCCGGTGCGTCGGTAGAGTCACCACGAAATGTGACCGCGGGGCGGAACGGTTCCCTTCGCAATGAGACGTTCAGCGGCATCTCGCATGGCTCCGGCCCTCGCGCGGGGTCTGACGTCTTCGCTGTGCCCAATGAAGATCAAGGACGGAACATGACCGACAAAAAGATCATCTGGACCAAAATCGACGAAGCCCCGGCACTGGCAACCTACTCGCTGCTCCCGATCGTTCAGGCGTTCACGAAGGGAACCGGCGTCTCGGTCGAGACCCGCGACATCTCGCTGGCGGGCCGGATCCTCGCGACGTTCCCGGAGCGGCTGACGGAGGCCCAGCGGGTCCCGGATGATCTGGTGCAGCTCGGCGAGCTCTCGCTGACGCCGGAAGCCAACATCATCAAGCTGCCGAACGTCAGCGCCTCGATCCCGCAGCTCAAGGAGGCGATCCGCGAGCTGCAGAGCCAGGGATACGACATTCCCGACTATCCCGAGGTTGCGACGACCGAGGCCGACAAGGCCGTTCAAACTCGCTACTCGAAGGTCCTCGGAAGCGCCGTGAACCCGGTGCTCCGCGAAGGGAACTCGGATCGTCGCGCGCCGCTCGCCGTCAAGAACTTCGCGAAGAAGAACCCGCACAAGCTCGGCGCGTGGACCGCGGACTCGAACGCCGAGGTCGTGCACATGAATGGCGGCGACTTCTACGGCAACGAGCAGTCGGTGGTCATGGACGCCGGCGTCGCATTCCGGATCGAGCTCGCCGCAAGAGACGGCAGCACCACGATCCTCAAGGACGGGCTGACGGCGACCCCGGGCGAGATCCTCGACGGCACGTTCATGAGCGTCAAGGCCCTCCGGAAGTTCTACGAAAAGCAGATCGAGGCGGCGGCGAAGAACGGCCAGCTCCTCTCCGTCCACCTCAAGGCCACGATGATGAAGGTGTCCGACCCGATCCTCTTCGGGCACATCGTCTCGGTCTTCTTCAAGGACGTCTTCGAGAAGCACGCCGCCTGGCTGAAGACCGCTGGCGTCAACCCGAACATGGGGCTCGGCGATCTCTACCAGAAGATCCAGTCGCTCCCCGAGGGGCCGCGCGCCGAGATCGAGGCGGACATCAAGGCCACCTACGCAAAGCGCCCGGCGCTCGCGATGGTCGACTCGGACAATGGCATCACCAACCTGCACGCGCCGAACGACATCATCGTCGACGCTTCGATGCCGGTCGTCGTCCGCGACTCCGGGAAGATGTGGAACGCCGACGGGAAGCTGCAGGACACCCGGGCGCTCATCCCGGACCGCTGCTACTCGACGATGTACAAGGAGATCATCGAGAACTGCAGGAAGTTCGGCGCGCTGAACCCGGCCACGATGGGCTCGGTGCCGAACGTCGGCCTCATGGCGCAGAAGGCCGAGGAGTACGGCTCGCACCCGACCACGTTCGAGATCCCGGCCGACGGCACGGTCCGCGTCGTCGACGGCAACGACAACGTCCTGATGCAGCATGAGGTCGAAGCCGGAGACGTCTGGAGGATGTCGCGGGCGAAGGACATCCCGGTCCAGGACTGGGTGAAGCTCGCCGTGAGGCGCGCTCGCGCCACCGGCGCTCCTGCGATCTTCTGGCTCGACAGCAACCGTGCGCACGACGTCAACATCATCGCGAAAATCGTGAAGTTCCTCCGCGACCACGACGTCGAAGGCCTCGAGATCAAGATCATGGCCCCGGTGCAGGCGATGCGCTATTCGCTCGAGCGGATCCGCAAGGGGCTCGACACGATCTCGGTCACCGGCAACGTCCTTCGCGACTACCTGACCGACCTCTTCCCGATCCTCGAGATCGGCACCAGCGCGAAGATGCTCTCAGTCGTGCCGCTCCTCGCTGGCGGCGGGCTGTTCGAGACCGGCGCCGGCGGCTCCGCGCCGAAGCACGTGCAGCAGTTCGTGAAGGAGGGGTACCTCCGCTGGGATTCGCTCGGCGAGTTCTCTGCCCTCGCCGCGTCGCTCGAGCACCTCGCGTCGACCTTCGGAAATGCCAAGGCGCAGGTGCTGGCCGACACGCTCGACGAGGCGATCGCGAAGTTCCTGGACAACAACAAGTCACCCGCTCGCAAGGTCGGCCAGATCGACAACCGCGGCAGCCACTTCTACCTGGCGCTCTACTGGGCACAGGCGCTGGCAAACCAGTCGAAGGACGCGGAGCTGCAGGCGAAGTTCACCGCGATCGCAGGTCAGCTGACCGCGAATGAGGCGAAGATCAACGAGGAGCTTCTGGCTGCGCAGGGGAGCCCGGTCGACATGGGCGGCTACTACCATCCGGACGACTCCAGGACCGTGAAAGCGATGCGTCCGAGCGCAACGCTCAACGCAATCATCGACGCGATCGGCGCGTCCGCTCGTGCGGAGACGCGCGAGGAAGCGCTCGCCGGCGTCTGACCCTCTGCCGTCCCTCTGTTCCCGCTCCGGTGCCTTGCGGTGCCGGGGCGGTTTCGTTTTTTGCGAGCGAGCGAGGCGAGGGGGGCATCGGCGGCTTCTCACGTCACGAGGGTCGGTGTCCGGATGGCGAATCGCGGGGTCTCTCCCCCTTCGCCCTCTGTGCACCCTCGGTGTTCTCTGTGTCTCCGTGGTGAACCGAACGTGGATTCACCACAGAGGCACAGAGGACACGGAGGAGCACGGAGTATCAGCGTCAGGAAAGGAGCGCGGCACTTCTTCTTGGCGTCAGCGCCGCCGCGGCGTAGATGACGGCTGCGAGGACCAGCAACGCCTTCATCCCGAAAACGAACGAGAGGTTCTGCGCCAGCCCTCCGGCGACCGACCCGAGGATGTTCGCGCCGAACACCGCCGACTTCCGCTCTTCGCGACGGAAGCTCTCCGCGAAGATCAGCCCTGCGAAGAACAGCGGGACGCAGTAGGCGGCCGACAGCAGGACGCCGGCCGCAACCGCGGTGACCGGCAGCGCCGCCCATGGGATGAGATAGACGGCGGCGAGTGACGCGATGAGGAGCGCATAGCAGACGCCGAGCGTCGGCATCCGTCCGCTCTCCGCGACGACGTTCGCCACGACCAGGACGAGCAGGATCACGGCGATGACGATCGAGCTCACGATCCACGTCGTGCCGAAGTAGAGCGCGAGGCGGCTCACCATCTGCGTCTCCATCAGCAGGAACCCGGCGCCGAGGAAAAAGAACCGCCAGGTCGCAGACTCAGCCGGCCGGAAGCTGCCCCGGATCAGGAGCAGCGCGAGGATCAGCAGGACCACGGAGACGGTCACGTACGTGCGCGGGATCGACCGGAACCGCTGGTAGACGTACGGCCAGTCGTCGTTGATCGCCGCCGACATCCCTTCCGCTCCAGGTTTGAATTGCGGCGGATAGGTCGCGACGAGCTGCGCGAGAGTGCCGGTCGTCGCCCTCGTCCAGAACGCGGGGTCGTCGGACGCGATGAACACGGTGGCCGAGGTGACGCGGCCGACCGTCGGCGCCCGGTACGTGATCGGAGCGCGCCCGAAGACGTTCGTCATCATCGTGTGGAAGCGGTCGCCCATCCACGTCCACGGCTTCCGCACCTCGAACTTCAACACCATGATGCCGCCGGGCGCGAGCAGCCGCCGCGCTTCCCGCAGAGCCTCTTCGGTGTAGACGTAGTTGTCGATGCGCATGTTGCTGTAGCCGGAGACGTGCGTGTGCGAATCGAGCAGGCCGAAGATCACGACGTCATAGCGGTCCTGGGACTGCCGGAAGACGGCGCGCGCATCGTTGACGATCGTCCGCACGCGCGGCGATGCGTACGGCTGCTCGGGGTGCAGCCGTCGGCCGAACGTGAGGATCGCAGGATCGATCTCGACCGCGTCGACCTGCCGTGCCCCGGCGCGGAGTGCTCCGGCCACGTCGTTCCCTCCGCCGGAGCCGACGATCAGTACGCGGTCGAGCTTCCGCGCGAACAGCAGCGGGCTGTTGAACGGCGACGCCGCCAGCCGGCTCTGCTCCTCCGGCGTCCTGAAACCCTCCGGCCGCATGTCGTTCATCGCCATGTAGACCGAGTTGTTCACTTCGAGATAGTGATCGGCGCCTGCCGTCTGACGCGGGACGACTTTCTGATACGGCGACCAGATCGCCCCCGGCTCGGACGTCCGCACGAGCATCAGCAGGACGACCGCGAGACAGGCCAGTGTGACGACGACCTGCCTCCGGGTCGGCACGCGGAACAACAGCGTGGAAAGCAGCGCGACGATGAACCACCCTGCCGGCGGCATCCACCAGAACGCGAGGAGCGCGAAGACGATGATCCCCGCAAGGCTCCCGATCAGGTTCGCCGAGTAGGCCTCGAGCGGCCTCGGCGCCGTGTCGAGGTAGTGCCCGACCCACTGCCCGAGCGGCATCATCGCGACGACGAGAAGCAGGAGGAAGACGGCGACGACGGCGGCTGAAAGCAGCGTCAGTGCGAGCGGGGAGAGGCCGAGGTCGCGGCTCGACATCCAGAACACCGAGTCATTCGAGAAGGCGAGAAGATTCGAGAGGTCGTACAGGAACGCCTGCCATCGCTCGACCGGCAGTTTCACGAACACGACCAGCGCAGCGATCGCGACGGCGCTGAGCGACGCGTCCCGCCGGCTCGAGGCCTGATAGCAGCCGAGGCCGAAGCCGAGGAAACAGGTGATGAGCGCGAGGTTCTGAAAGAACGCAAAGACGCGAACCTCGGTACCGATCCACCGGACGAGCAGGATCTCGACGAACAGCGTGGCGAAGCTGGCCAGAAAGAGCGACGTGCGCGCCGACGGTTGTCTCACGCCGTCAGAATAGCGTGGGAGAGGGCGCGGTCGGAGTTCCGCGCGAGCGGGTCGGGCGACTGGCTGCGGCGCTGGTGCCGGGCCCGATCCGTCTCAGATCTCTTACTGAAAGGTCCGGCCGTCGTGCTTCACCCACCCCGCTTCGTGACTTCCGTCCGGGTCGAGGTGGGTCCAGTGGACCACGCCCCCTTTTTCGTTCCAGATGTACTCGCCGCGGAAGGCGACCGGATCGCCGCGGCGCAGCGACGGCACGCGCGGCGCGAGGTCGATGTTGTGCGCGATGAGCACGGTGCGGCGG
>JBAQWH010000108.1:0-1500 GCA_049298815.1 Thermoanaerobaculia bacterium
CCCGGGGTTCGGGGAACTGATGCGCGCCGCGTCGCGGCAGAAGACGCCGATGGCGGCGCTCTCGCGCGCACAGGCCGCCTGCCGCGGGACGGCACTCGTCGTGAATCTCCCGGGGAGCGTCGCCGGCGCCACCGAAAACTTCGCTGCGGTCCTGCACCTGATCCCGCACGCGCTGGAACTTCTGAAAGGAAAGACCGAGCACCGCAGCCCGCAGAGCTGATGCAGCCGCGCGCCGCCCTCGGTCCGAGAGGAGCATGTTGATGACCGTCCGTCCAGGCCTGGAAGTCCTCATCGAAGACGAGCCGTCCCGCATCGCAGGAAAACGCCTCGGGCTCGTCACGAATCAGAGCGGCGTCACGCGCGACGTGCGCCACGCCGTCCAGCTGCTCCACGGCGGCAGCAACTGGAAGCTCACCTCTCTCTTCGGTCCTGAGCACGGGATCTGGGGAGAAGTGCAGGACATGGGTCACGTCGATCACTCGAAAGACCCCCTCAGCGGCCTCCCGGTCTACTCGCTCTACGGTGCGAGCGAGTCCGATCTCGAGCCGAAACGCGAGCTGCTCGAGGGTCTCGATGCCCTGATCATCGACCTCCAGGACGTCGGGTCGCGCTACTACACGTTCGTCTACACGATGGCGCTCTGCATGCGCGCAGCCGCGCGCGCCGGCATCGAGTCGATCGTCCTCGACCGGCCGAACCCGATCAACGGCGTTCAGCTCGAAGGCAACATCCGCGAGGACTTCTACTCGAGCTTCGTCGGACTCTTCCCTCTGCCGGTCCGCCACGGCATGACCGCCGGCGAGCTCGCGAAGTGGTTTGCCCGCTACTTCCTCGACCACGAAAAGCTCGAGTGCAACCTCACTGTCGTCCCGATGAAAGGGTGGCGGCGCTCGATGTGGTGGGACGAGACCGGCCTGCCGTGGGTCATCCCCTCGCCGAACATGCCGACGGTTGCGACCGCGACGGTCTACCCGGGGATGTGCCTGATCGAGGGGACGAACCTGAGCGAAGGGCGCGGCACCACGCATCCCTTCGAGTTCTTCGGCGCCCCCTGGCTCGAATCGTTCCCGCTCGCGGACGCGCTCAACCGGCTCGACCTCCCCGGCGTCCGCTTCCGCCCCCACTATTTTCTCCCGACGTTCCAGAAGCACGCGGACCAGGTCTGCGGCGGCGTCGAGATGCACGTCACCGATCGCTCGGTCTTCGAGCCGTTCCGCACCGGCCTCTGGTGCGTGAAGGTCGCGCGGGAGATGAACCCCGAGAAGTTCGACTGGCGCCGCGAGACGTACGAGTACGTCTCCGACCGCCTCGCGATCGACCTCCTCGCGGGGAGCGCCGGCTATCGCGAGCTCGTCGAGAGCGGCGGCGACATCGAGGAGTGGATCGCGACGTGGAAAGGTCCGCTCGCGGAGTTCACGAAGCAGCGCGAGGAGTTTCTGATTTATCGCGAGTGAAGATGGGACGAATGGGACGAATGGGACCTATGGGACCTATGGGACC
>JBAQWH010000109.1:0-5283 GCA_049298815.1 Thermoanaerobaculia bacterium
GTTTCGCGGCGGGAGCCGGCGCCTCGCGCATTCCGCCCGTCGGCGGAATCGCGGTCGGCGGCTACCTCGCCGTGCTCTTCATCGTCGCCGGGTTCTCGCTGCTCGCACCGGCGATCGTCAGGACGACGGCGGCGGCGGTCTCACCGGTATTCCAACGGCTCTTCGGCATCGTCGGACGGCTCGCGTCGGTCTCGCTCCCCTCGTCGCTGCGGCGCACCGCGGTCGCGAGTGCAGCACTGTCGCTCGCGACCGGGATGATGGTCGCGGTCGCACTCATGGTCGGCAGCTTCCGCGAGACGGTCCGCATCTGGGTGGACCAGACCGTCAGCTCCGACCTCTGGCTGCGGCCCGCGAAGGGGCTGACCAATGCCGACGTCGCGCTGTTCCGTCCCGAGATCGGCGAGGCGCTGCGGAGTGTCGACTTCATCGACGCGATCGACCGGGTGCGCGGCAAGGACATCCTGTACGGCGACAGCATCGTCACCGTCGGAAGCGGCGACTTCGACGTCGCCGCGAAGCGCGACGAGCTGCCGATGCTTCGTCCACGCAGTGCGAGGCAGGCGATCTCCGCGGCCGCGAGACAGAACGGCGTCGTGATCTCGGAGAGCTTCTCTCTCAAGTTCGACAAGACGATCGGCGACGTCGTCGAGCTGCCCACTTCCCGTGGCGTCAGCCGATTCCCGGTCACCGGGATCTATCGCGACTACTCGAACGACCGCGGCACCGCCGTCATGGACCGGCAGCTCTACGTGCGGACCTTCGGCGACGACGCGATCAACACCATCGTCGTCTACCTGAAGCCGGGGACGGACCTCGCGATGGCGCGCACGCAGCTGCAGAAGAGGTTCGGTCCCCGGTTCGGCGCATTCGTCGTGACGAACGTCGAGATCCGCCGCGAAGTCATGACGATCTTCGACCAGACCTTCATGATCACCTACGCACTCCTCGGCGTCGCCATCGTGGTCGCGGTGCTCGGGATCGTGAACACGCTCTCCGCCCTGATCCTCGAGCGGTCGCGAGAGCTCGCGCTGCTGCGCGCCGGCGGCCTCTCCTCGAACGAGCTCACGATCATGCTCGTTCTCGAGTCGGCAATCCTCGGCATCGCATCGACCGTCGTCGGACTCGTGATGGGCTACGCCCTTTCCTGGGTCCTCATCTACGTCATCAACAAGCAGTCGTTCGGATGGACGATCGACTTCTACACACCCGTGAGCCTCATCGCAACGTCGCTGCTCGTCACCTTCGCAGCGGCGGTGCTGTCGGGCCTCGCTCCGGCACGCCTCGCGCGCGACATCGACCTCGCTTCAGCACTCAAGACGGAGTAGGGGAAGAAGTGTGAAGTGTGAAGTAAGAAGTGTGAAAGAAGACGCAGAGTGCGCAATTCGCACTCCTCTTTCACACTTCACACTTCACACTTCCTGCTTCTTCTCACGGCTGCCGGAACGGCCTGTCGTACCCCGTCATCTCGACGTACCCCTCGCCCCTCACCGGCGTTCCGCCGAACGAGCCGCTCGCGTCGACGGCTCCCTCCCAGTACGTGACCTGGGTCGATCCAGTCGTGATGAGCTCCTGCGCGTTCATGACCGGACGCACGCGCAGCTTCAGCCCGAGAGCCGGGACGTCGACCTCCCAGTCGACGGGATAGGTCGCGCCACTTTTCGGCGACCGCCATTTCGCGAGCGGCCGGATGCTCAGCTGGTCGTGACGGATCCGAATGACGCGGCCGTCGTGGGTGACGAGCGACCCGGACGATGTGACGTCGGGGGTGCCGTCGCCCCGCCGGATCACGTACAGCATCAGCTCGGTCTCGTTGTCGAACTGCAGCGAGAACCAGTCCCAGCCGGCCTGGCTCTCGCGGAGCGACGAGCTGCCGAACTCGTGGTCCATCCAGGCGAGGCCGGTGGCGTTCTTTCCGTTGATCGTCCCGGCCGCCTCGAGGCGCGTCATCGAGTAGTAGTGCGACGCGTATCCGATCCCGGACGCCTTCACGCTGATTCCGTCCTCGCCGTGAATTGCCGGCGCCTTCCGCGATCGCAGGGTGAGGTCGATCGCATCCTCGCCCGCAGCGGCCGTCAGACGCCAGCTCCCGTCGAGCTGCGCGACGACGCGCCACCCTTCGTTGAAGACGTCGAGACGCCCTGTCGCCGCGCCTGCAGTGAAAGGCGACGTGCGGTTCAGCTTCTCGTGAAAACGGAACCGGCGGCGGCCGACGTCGGTGATCGCGAAGTGCGCCAGCGAGACATGGCGCAGGTCCCACTTCGTTTGCGTGGCGCCCGCCGCGGCCGACACCCCGACGCGGAAGAACGTGACTTCGAATCCGAACCGGCGCCCGTCCGCGTCGCGCAGGTGTCCGGTGAAGTACCACCACTCGGTCTGGTAGTCGTCGTGCGAGCCGTGGTCGCGCGGAAAGGAGAACTCGTAGCCGGGCAGGGCGAGGCGGAATCCGTCCCGCTGCTGCGCGTCCGAGCTCCCTGCCGCGAGCATCGTCAAGGCCATGGCGATGAGCACCGCCACGGCATCGTGTGACGCCCTCCGCATGCCCCGTCCAGCAACCCTTTCGCGTTTCGGCATTTAGCATCCATATAATTGCACTCCCATGGCCGAGCAGCCCATCCCGTCCCGAGCCAGGCTGAAACCGCCTGCCGCCGAGGAACAGCTCGCGGTCGACGCCGACGATCTCCTCGGGATCGCGCGGCGCTACTCGGACCAGGGGATGTACGACGAGGCCATCCACCTCTACGAGATGGTGGAGAAGCTTCGGCCGGGCTCGGTCGCGATCCGGATCAACGTGTCGCGCGCGAGGGATCAGAAGCGCGCGGCTGAGGCGGCCCGCTACGACGACATCCGCCGCGAGATCGTCTCCACGCAGAATCGCGACGAGATCGACGCGTCGCAGTACCTCGGTCTCGCGCAGTACTACATCGACAAAGACCAGACGTCGAAGGCGATCGAGCTGCTCGAGGTCGCGAAGCTCAAGGCCCCGCGCAACCACCTCCCCTTCGAGATTCTCGGACGGCACTACTACTCGCAGGGACTCTGGGAGTCGGCCGACGAGGAGATCGACGCCGCGCGCGCCCTCAATCCGTTCGACCGCGCCCTCGCGGAGATCGCCGGCCGCGTGAAGTTCGAGCTCAAGAAGTACGACGAGGCGCTCGACTCCTTCATCGACTCGTTCCTCCTCGCCACCGACCAGAAGGGCGAGGCTACCGAGCCGGTCCGCCGCATGATCAACACGATGAAGCGCCTTCACGAGATCGACCAGAAGGACCTCAACGCGAAGATCAAGACGCGCGTCGATCACCTCCAGGTCTTCACCGAGCGACTCGAGCTGCGGAAGGAGACGATCTTCCGCGGCGAGTCGCAGAAGGAGCTGCAGGCGATCGAGCGCCGCGTGCAGCGCGCCGCCGCGAAGCGCGAGGAGCTCGCCCTCACCGCCGAGGCGCTCAGCCGCCTGCCGGTGTTCCAGCACATGAGGCCCGACCAGATCCTCCGGCTGTCGCGGTACGCCAGCAGTGAGGGATACCTCGGCGGCGAGTTCGTCTTCCACGTGGATGAGCGCTCGATGGACTTCTACGTCGTGCGCGACGGAAGCGTGCAGATCCACAAGGAGACTCCCTTCGGTCCGCAGGTCCTCGGACTCCTCGGCACGGGCCAGATCTTCGGCGAGATGAACTTCATCGACCGGATGCAGCGCTCGAGCGACGCCGTCGCCGTCGGACCGTCGTCGTGCTGGAGCTTCTCGTTCAGCGCGCTCGACCGGGTGACCGATGAGGACAAGGAGCTCGCGGTCGGCCTCCACTGGGCCTTCTGGCGCTCGCTCACCGAGAAGATCCGCGGCGCAAACGAGCAGCTGAAGCTCTTCTTCCAGGACGACGCGAAACGGGGCGGAGGGCGGAAACGCGCCGACGGCGCCACCGAGATCCAGCAGGTCACCGTCAAGTCGGAAGAGAAGGTCGACCTCTTCAAGGAGCGCGGCCTGTCGGGCGCCGAGATGAAGCTCCTCGCCACGTTCTCCAGCGAAGAGCGTTTCCGCGACGGCTCGATCATCTTCCGCGAGGGCGATCAGGGCGACAAGCTCTACATCGTCCTCGGCGGCCGGGTGCGCATCTCCAAGTTCATCCCGGGCGTCGGCGAGGAGGCTCTCGCCGTCCTCGACCGCGGCGACTTCTTCGGCGAGATGGCGCTCATCGACGAGATGCCCCGCTCGGCCGACGCCAAGGCTCACGACGGCGACACCACCGTCCTGTCGATCGACCGCGCGACGCTCAACGAGATCCTCTCGATGGACCCCAACGCCTCGCTCCAGTTCCTCAACCTCCTCTGCCGCATGATCAGCCGCCGCCTGCGCGAGATCAACGACAAGATCGTGCAGTGGAAATACATGTCCGGCGGCTTCTGACCGGGTGCTGTTCCCTGCCTCCTTCGCCGTTCTCTTCCTGCTCCTCTGGGCTCTTTTCTTCGCGGCCGGTCCATTCTTCGAGCGGCTGTTCGCACGCGTTGCGAATCGCACCGCGGCGTTCCGCTACAACGACTACGTCCCGGTCGCCGCAGTCCTGATCGCCGGCGCGGCGGTCGCCGCGCTCATCGGCAATCAGTTCGTCGACCTCGCCGAGCTCGTGCACAGCCGGAGCCCCGAACTCGATCGCGTGGATGCGGCGATGCACGCGTGGGCCGCGGGCACGCGCACTCCGGGCTCGACCGCGTTCTTCACCGTCATGACGATTCTCGGCAACCCTCCGGTGCTCGCGGGTCTCGCGCTCGGACTCAGCGTTGCGCTCGCTCTGCGCAACCACTGGCGATGGAGCGTCTATCTGATCGCCACCGGCCTGACCGGTGGTCTGATCAACCTGCAGCTCAAGGCGTACTTCGCCCGCGCGCGGCCGGACCTCGCGGAGGCGCTGCGGCAGGCCCACGGGTATTCGTTCCCGAGCGGACACGCGATGGGAGCCGTGGTCGTGTTTGGATCGGCCGCCTACGTCCTGTTCCGCCTCTTCACTACCTGGCGGTCGAGGAGCGCAGCACTCGCCGGCTCGGCGTCGCTCATCACCGCGATCGCCTTCTCACGCGTCTACCTCGGCGTCCATTGGATCTCCGACATCGCCGCCGGCCTCGCCGCCGGCTTCGTCTGGCTCCTCGCAGCAACGCTCGCGTACGAAACGTTCCGGCGAATCCACAGGGTGCGGTCCATGCGGAAAGCACGTGCGGAGCGCATATCTGGCGGCGAGTAGACAGGGAGCTCCTCGGTTCCTGAGTTCCTCGGTTCCTCGGTTCCTGAGTTCCTCG
>JBAQWH010000110.1:0-2704 GCA_049298815.1 Thermoanaerobaculia bacterium
GCTCTCGGGGACGGCCCTCGCCGCCACGTCCGTGAAGCCCGGCGTCGCCGTCTTCGGCGTCGAGCCGGCCGCCGGGAACGACGGGGAGCAGTCGTTCCGAAGCGGCTCGATCGTGACCATCGCTCCGCCCGACACCATCGCCGACGGCGCCCGCACGCTGGCCATCGGAACCCGGAACTTCGCAATCATCCGGGAGCGCGTCCGCGACGTCGTCAGCGTCGACGACGCGATCCTCCTGGAAACGCTTCGCTGGGCGATGTACCGAACCAAGCTCGTCATGGAGCCGACCGGCGCCCTCGGCCTCGCCGCCCTTGCCGCCGGGAAGATCAAGCCCACCGGCCCGGTCGCCGTCGTCATCAGCGGCGGCAATCTCGATTTTTCACTGCTCGCGAAGTGAGGAATCGAAGTGTGAAGTAAGAAGTAAGAAGTGTGAAACCCACCACCCTTCCTTCACTTTTCACACTTCACACTTCACACTTCACACTTCCTCATGACCGGCTCCCTCTTCGACGACGCCACCTTCGAGCCTCCCGTACGCGGGGATGCACCGCTGGCGGAGCGGCTTCGGCCGGCCGCGCTCGCTGACGTCGTCGGCCTCGAGGACCTCCTCGGCCCCGGCCGGTTTCTGCGGAACGCCATCGAGACCGATCGCATCCCGTCGATGATCTTCTGGGGGCCGCCGGGCGCGGGCAAGACGACGCTGGCCCGGATCATCGCGCGGACGACGCGCGCTCGCTTCGTCACCTTCTCCGCGACCTCGAGCTCGATCAAGGACATCCGCACGCTGATGGAAGAGGCGCGGCGCGCGCGGCAGGCGCGGGGCGCGAAGACCATCGTCTTCATCGACGAGATCCACCGCTTCAACAAGGCCCAGCAGGACGCGTTTCTCCCGTACGTCGAGGCCGGCGACATCACCTTGATCGGTGCAACGACGGAGAACCCCTCGTTCGAGGTGAACTCGGCGCTGCTCTCACGAAGCAAGGTCGTCGTGATCCCACCGCTCGAGCGTGCGGAGGTGCGGACGATCCTCGACCGCGCGGTCACGGAGAAGAGCGTCGCGAAGTTCGGCATCGCGCTGACGGACGACGCGCTCGACGTCGTCGCCGCGACCTCTGCGGGCGACGCCCGCCAGGCGCTCACCAGCCTGCAGCTCGTCGTCGAGACCGCGTCGAAGGAAGACAGCCCGGTGGGGGTCGAGAAGCTGAACGAGATCCTGCAGCGCCGTTCGCTGATGTACGACAAGACCGGCGATCAGCACTACAACATCATCTCGGCGCTCCACAAATCGATCCGCAACGGCGACGCCGACGCGGCCGTTTACTGGCTCGCACGGATGCTCGAGGGGGGCGAGGACCCGCTCTACATCACCCGCCGCCTCGTCCGGGCGGCCTCCGAGGACATCGGCAACGCAGACCCACGGGCGTTGGTGCTGGCCGTGGCGGTGAAGGACGCGGTGCACTTCATCGGCATGCCCGAGGCCGGCGTCGCGCTCGCGCAGCTCGTCACCTACCTCGCGGCCGCACCAAAGTCGAACGCTGCGTACACCGGCTACGGCGCGGCCGTGCACGAAGTGCGGCAGGGGGACAACCCGCCGGTACCGCTGCACATCCGCAACGCGCCGACGCGTCTGATGAAGGACCTCGGATACGGAAGCGGCTACCAGTACGCCCACGATTTCGCCGAGCAGACCGCGGCGATGGACTGCCTGCCGGAATCGCTCGCCGGCCGCCGCTTCTACGAGCCCAAAGACGTGGGCGCAGAGGCGAAGATCAAGGAGCATTTGGAGCGGATGCGCGCCGCGAGAGCGAAAGAAGAGCCGAACAAGGGTAGAAAGTGAAAAGGGCGGCCCGAGGCCGCCCTTTCACTCTTCACTGTTCGCTCTTCGCTCTTCCGTATGCCGTCTGCTTCCGCTCGATCGGAGCGGGCCTGCGATCGTCACCGATGTTCACGTAGACGACGTGCGCCTCGGTGACGATGACCCTCTCGGAGGGGTCGGCACCGCGGATCGCCTCGACCACGACCTTGGTCGTGATCGAGGTGGTGCCGATCCTCAGAGTCTCGCTCCAAAAACTGACGAGGTCACCGACGAACACCGGCTCGTGGAAGACGACCTTGTCCATCGAGACGGTGACCATCATGTGCAGACCCTGCCGGCGCGCTTCGATCGCGCCGGCCTGGTCGATGTACGAAAGGATCACGCCGCCGAAGATGGTGCCGTGCGCGTTGGTGTCGCGCGGCATCATGAGCACGCGGATCGCCGGCTCACGCCACTTCGCGTCGAGATCCTGCTGCTCGGTCATCAGACGGAAGGCTGCCCCGTGTTCGTGCGGAGGATCGCGTCGTTGATGTCGACCTTCGCCGCCTTGCGGAGCCGCTCGATGAGGACGCGGCGCAGCGACCGCGCTTCCTGCATCCGGACGGTGTCGAGATACTGCGCGCGATTCTGCGTGAGCTCCTCGGGCGTCACCTTCTTCAGCTCGGTCACCTGGAACGCCACCGCGCCGTCGCTGACCGTGATCGGTCCCTTGATCTGGCCGGCCTGCGATGCCATCGCCGCTTCGACCAGAGCAGAGGTGTCGCCCGAGAAGCCGGCGACCGGCGACTGCCGGTTCAAGGTGGCCTCGGCGACGGTCACGCCGGCCTTCGCCGCCACGGTCTCGATTCCGGAGGCACCGGCCATCGCGGCCGCGAGCACGCTCGACGC
>JBAQWH010000111.1:0-2899 GCA_049298815.1 Thermoanaerobaculia bacterium
GGATGACACCGTGGCCGGACCTTCACTTCCAGGTCAGGTCCCACTGGCAGGCGGGCGCTCCTTTGGCGTAGCAGTCGGTCTGCACGACTTTCACGTCCTTCACCCCGGTCAATTCGGCCATGCGCTCGAGCCAGCCGGTGATGCGCGCGCAACCGGCGACCTCCGACGGGAAGTTGGCGAGACGGATTCGCGCGCCGCTCTCCGTCTGTCGGTCGACCACCATCTCGCCCTGGTTGTAGAGCGAGCTCCACATGTTGGAGGCCTTCGAGAGCAGCGCGGGAGGTGTGAGCACGAGGGCGAAGAACCGGTAGATGCCCTTGATCGCCTCGGCCGCCGCTTCCCGTCCCGCCCGCCGCGCGAAGACCTCGACCGGCTCGCCCTTTGCTCGCGCTGCCTCTTCGGTGAAGCGGTTGAGCATGTGGACCGGGATGCTCTCGGTCGCGAGGATCGGGGTGCGAAGCTTTGCGGCGAAGTCGGGCGGCAGCGCGGCGAGCGCGGCATCCCGCTGCTGAGGCGTCAGCTCCGCGTCGATGAACTTCTGAAGGCTGCGAACCGGGGAGCCTTTGACGAGGACGGTGATGTCGGCCATTGCTTTTTCTCCGGCGTCAGACTCGTGGCCGTCGTGAAGTCGCACCATGCGGCGGCCGGCGATCGGGTGGGCGGTGCGATTTCGATGCGGTGAGTATAATCCGCATCCTTTTCGGGAGGGTTCATGGAAAAACGGACTGCGCCGGAGCGCACGGCAGCCGAAGGCGCGGCTGCGATCTCGGTCGCCGAGGAGAGCAACAGGCCGCTGGTCGGGAAGAAGGACGAGCTCGAGGAGCTCGCCGTCAACACCATCAGGTTTCTCGCGGTCGACGGAGTCGAGAAGGCTCACTCGGGGCATCCGGGAACGCCGATGGGACTGGCGGACATCGCCTATGTCCTCTGGACCGACTTCCTGAGACACGACCCGCTCGAGCCGCAGTGGAAGAACCGCGACCGCTTCATCCTGTCGGCGGGACACGCGTCGATGTTGCTCTACTCGATGCTGCACCTGTCGGGGTATCCGGAGCTCACGCTCGACGAGCTCAAGCAGTTCCGGCAATGGGGCTCGCGGACGGCAGGCCATCCGGAGTACGGCCACGCCGCCGGAATCGAGATGACGACCGGCCCGCTGGGTCAGGGCTTCGCTCACGGAATCGGGATGGGGCTCGCCTCGCGCATGCTCGCCGCCCGTTTCAATGGCGACCCGGAGTTCAAGCCGGTCGACCACTACGTCTACGCGATCTGCTCGGATGGCGATCTGATGGAAGGGATCAGCGCCGAGGCCGCGTCGCTCGCCGGACACCTCGGTCTCGGTAACCTCATCTACTTCTACGACGACAACAACATCTCCATCGAAGGAGAGATGCGCCTCGCGTTCTCCGAGGACGTGAAGAAGCGGTTCGATGCGGTCGGCTGGCACGTGCAGACCGTCGACGGTCACGACCGCGCGGCGCTGCGCAAGGCGATCAGGAAGGCGCAGAAGGTCACCGACAAGCCGTCGCTGATCATCTCGAAGACGATCATCGGCTGGGGCAGCCCGAAGTTCCACGGGACGGCGCGCGCGCATGGCGAGCCGCTCGGCATGGACGAGGTGAAGGCGACGAAGGCGGCGTTGGGCTGGCCGGAAGAGCCTGCATTCCACGTCCCTCCCGCCGTCCGCGAGCATTTCGCCGCGAAGACGAAGAAGCTCGCGCGCGAACGGAAGCGCTGGGACAAGGCGTTCACAGCGTGGCGGACCCGCAACCCGCAGCTCGCCGAGGAGTGGGACCGCTACTGGGCGCAGTGGCTGCCGGACGACATCGAGGCTTCCCTGCTCGAAGCCGGTCGCTCGGAGAAGGCGATCGCCACGCGCGCGCTGTCCGGGCAGGTGATCCAGAAGCTCGCCTCGCTCGCCCCGTTCATCGTGGGCGGCTCGGCCGATCTCGCTCCTTCGACGAACACGCTGATCAAGAACGCGACGAGCGTCGAGCGGGTGCAGGGTGAAGAGAAGCGGGCGCCGGGCGTCGATGTCTTCGCGGGCCGGAACCTCCATTTCGGGATTCGCGAGCACGCGATGGCGGCGGTCGCGAACGGGGTGACGCTGTACGGCGCGTTCCGATGCTACGGAGCGACGTTCCTCATCTTCTCCGACTACATGCGGCCCTCCGTGCGCCTCGCGGCGCTGATGAAGGTGCCGTCGATCTTCGTCTTCACGCACGACTCGGTGTTTCTTGGCGAGGACGGGCCGACCCACCAGCCGATCGAGCAGCTCTCGTCGCTGCGGCTGATCCCGAACCTGACCGTGATCCGCCCCGCCGACGGTCCCGAGGTCGCGATGGCGTGGGCGCATGCGGCGCGGACCACGACCGGACCGACTGCGATCGTGCTCACGCGGCAGAAGGTCGAGCCGCTTCCGCGGACGGTGGAGTTCGACCCGCAGTCCGTTCTCCGTGGTGCGTACGTGCTCGAGGGATACACGAAGGGCGATTTGACCGTGATGGCGACCGGCTCGGAAGTGTCGCTGGCGGTCAAGGCGGCGGACCTTCTGCGGTCGCAGGGCATCGATGTGCGCGTCGTTTCCGCGCCGTCGCTCGAGCTGTTCGATCAGCAGTCGTCTGAGTATCGCAACGAAGTGCTCGGCGATCGCGACCGGCTCGTCTGCATCGAAGCGGGACGTTCGACCGGGTGGTACCGCTACGCCGGGGCGAAGGGCCTCGTGATCGGGATCGACCACTTCGGCGATTCGGCCCCGTACGAGGTCATCGCCGATCACTACGGCTTCACGCCGGAGAAGGTGGCGGCAAAGATCCGGGAGTGGCGGGGGTAGGGTTTTCTTCTTGGACGGCGGGCGTCCTCGCCCGCGGCCGTCGGGCGTCTCGCCCGACGGCGAATC
>JBAQWH010000112.1:0-8210 GCA_049298815.1 Thermoanaerobaculia bacterium
CTGCTCCCCTGTGAGGCCGGCGAGCCGGTGCTCGATGTCGGCTCCGGCGAAGGCGCGTTCCTTGGCGAGCTGACCAGGCGCTATGCGATCGAAGCGTACGGCGTCGATCTCTCGACTGCCGCGGCCGACCTCGCCGCACGCCGGCATCGGAGCTGTCGCTGGATCGTCGCGAACGCCGACCGCTTCATCCCGTTCGGCGACGAGTCGCTTCATGCGGTCACCTCGATCAACGCCCGCCTCAACCGCGACGAGTTCGCCCGCGTGCTGCGTCCAGTGGGACGCCTCCTCCTCGCGGTCGCTGCACCCGACGACCTGCTGGAAGTCCGCGAGCGGATCCTCGGCGCCGGTGTCGAGCGCAGCCGCGTCGACCGGACCCGCGAGATGTTCGAGCCGGTCTTCGAGCTCGTCCATCTCGAGCGCGTCTCCCATCGCGCCACGCTGGACCACGAGGCCCTGGTCGACGTACTCAGCTCGTCCTACCGCGGTCTCCGGCTGCGCGAGCGCGAACGTCTCACGTCGATCGATTCGATGGACGTGACCCTGTCGCGCGACGTCCTGCTGTTCAGGAAGGTCTGGACCTGACGGGGTGGAGCGGGGGCGCGCCGCAACCGAGGTCAGTGGGACTCGCGACTCAAAGTGTCATCCTGAGAGGTTGTGCAGAAAGGCTGCGGCAGGTCACCACAGAGACACAGAGAGCACAGAGGCGCACAGAGGTGGCGGCGTGCGGTTCTCGCTCTGTGAACCTCTGTGCTCTCTGTGCCTCTGTGGTGGCAGTCGCAGTTCTGTGCACAGCCTCTGAGCCGCCGACGCCCCTTTCGACTCCCTACGCTCGATCAGGGCAGGCTCCGGGCGATGGGCCCTTACCCCCGCCCACCCGCCACGGCGCGCACTTCCCTGGCCTTGACCCACACCACGCACACGACGAGAAACGCCGTGACCACGTTCGCCGCGGTGACCGCCGCATCACGCCGCATCACCCCGTAAACGACCCACAGCAGAACGCCGGTCGTCAGGAGCGAGAGGTAGCCCCAGGAGAAATCACGCGCGCTCTTCGTCGTGAGCGTCTTGTGAACCTGCGGGAACCAGGCGGCCGTCGTTCCGAAGGCTGCGATGAAGCCGATGACGCTGATCAGGGTGTCGTCCATTCTTCACACTTCAATCGAAGCTGACCTTCCTCACGTAGTGACAGGTGTACCCGCCCGGGTTCTTGCGCAGGTAATCCTGGTGGTACTCCTCGGCGGGCCAGAACGCGGTCGCCTGGACCACCTCTGTGACCACGGGGCGCTTCCACGCGCCGGAGGCATCGACCTTCCGGACCATCGCCTCCGCAGCGCGGCGCTGCTCGTCGCTGTGGACGAAGATCGCGGAGCGGTACTGGGTCCCGACGTCGTTCCCCTGACGGTTCGCCGTGGTCGGGTCGTGCATCTTGAAGTAGAACTCGAGGATGTCGGAGTACGCGATGCGCGAGGGGTCGAAGACGATCTCGATCGACTCCGCATGCCCCGTCTTGCCGGTCTTGACCTGGTCGTAGGTGGCGTTCGAAGTCGTCCCGCCGGTGTAGCCGACGCGGGTCTCGAGCACGCCAGGCAACTCGCGGATGAGGTCTTCGACGCCCCAGAAGCAGCCTCCCGCGAGCGTCGCGATCTCTTTCTTCGCAACGGCCGCAGACTTTTCGAACATCGGCTCGTACTCGGCGTAGCCCTGGGCTGCGAGCTCGCTGGCAGGGACGAAGCGGAGTGACGCGGAGTTGATGCAGTAGCGGAGGCCGCCCGCCTCGACCGGCCCGTCCTCGAAGACGTGACCGAGGTGCGAGTCGCCCGACTTCGAGCGGACTTCCGTCCGGACCATGAAGAGCTTGCGGTCGACCTTCTCGACGATCGTCGACTTGTCGATCGGGCGGGTGAAGCTCGGCCAGCCGCAGCCGGAGTCGTACTTGTCGCGCGAAGAGAAGAGCGGCTCCCCGGAGACGACGTCGACGTAGATTCCTTCGCGCTTCTCGTCCCAGAACTCGTTGCGGAACGCCGGCTCGGTGGCTTCCTTCTGCGTCACGTCGTACTGCATCGGAGTGAGCTTCTTCCGGAGCTCCTCCTCGGATGGCTTCTCGAATCTGGACATCGAACCTCCCTGTGACGTCGCTGCTGCCGGAGAGACTGCCTGCTGCGGCCGGGCACAGCCGAAGACCGTGCCGGCAACGACGATCGCGATCGCAATGGTGAGACCTGATCTCATGGCTTTTCCCTTCCAGGCCTGTGGAACGAGGCCGGAACGGCGAATTATTCGGGGGGGAGGGAGAGTCGGACGGGAACCCCGTCAGTAGACGATCCGCATCGGCAGCCCCGTGGCGTCGCAGTGGCCGTCGCCGAGCTCGCGGGCCCGTCCGTCTGCGATGCGCTCGGCGGTCCAGAGCGCGGCAAAAGCGTCGAGGACGTCGTCGATGCGGGCTCGTCCGCGGACGCACTCGATCACCGACTCGACCGCCTCGGAGCCGAAGTGGGTGGCGACCAGCGCGCGGCGCAGCTCGACTCCCTCCGGCGTGTGCTTCGACGCCCCGAGCGCCGCTCCGTTGTTCCAGGCGACGAACGAGACTTCGGGATGCACCTCGCAGACGCGGTCGCGCAACTCGCGGTGCATCTGGAGGATCCGGTCGATCTGTTGGACCTTCGGGTAGATCGCCACCGCCTGCCGCGAGACGCCCTTCCCCTGCACCTCGCGCGAGCGGCGTGCGGCCTCGGCGTGGTCGTGGATCGCGACCAGAGCCCGCAGCGGTGCCGGAAAGACGCTGGAGTGTCCGCCGCCGAGGAAGCGGCGCGCGTGGTGATCGCACGCGCGGGCACCGCTCTCGGCCAGCCCGATCGGGATGTCGATCGCGGTGATCGCGGCCGAGTCGATCACGTCGTACAGCTCGGCGTCGGTCGCCGCGACGAGCGCGTGCAGTCCTTCGGCATCCTCGATGACGGCGACCCAACCCGCGCGGCATCCGTCGATGCCGGCGATGCGCCGGGCGGCTGCGGCGAGAACGCGCGGATACGTGTCGTGGTCGTCCGCGTCGCGCGAAGCCTCGCCGATGACGAAGAGCTGGAGATCCCGGCGGCCGTCGTTCCGGATCGCGTGCGCGCACGGAGGGTCGATCTCGATCTGAACCGCCCCTGCGCCGTCGAACCGCTGGATCCGAATGTCGGTCCCCTCCCCGTCGTCGAAGAGCAGCGTCCAGGCATCCGCGTGGAGAACGACGAGGATCTCGCGTCCGCGGCGGTGGAAGTGGTTGCCCCGCACGAATCCGGGGCGGACCGTGGCGACATGGCATTCGCGCGCCGAATCGAACGGCAGCGGGACGTGGAAGCTCGAGCCCCGGTGGTCCTCCCTCGGGTCGAGCTGCGTGACCCGGACTCCCATCAGACCATCGCGGCCGCCCCGATCTCCGGGTGCGCGCGGACGAACTCGATCAGGCGCGGCAGGTACTGACGGAGGCTCGGCGGATGAAAGCCACCGTCGCCGCCGAGGTCGCGCTGCGCGTTGGTCGTGTCGTACTCAGTTGGATGAACGAAGTAGTCGACAGCTTCGGGCGGAATCCGCATCAGCCGGTAGAGGCCCGGAACCGCGCGTAGGGACCACTTCGCCAACGATTTCGGCATCGGAATCCGCAGGACCCGGCGGCCGGTCGCTTCCCCGATCGCGTCGATGAGCTCGTCGACGCTCATCGGATCGGGATCGGCGAGGGCATAGGTCTTCCCGATCGTGTCCGTGCGCGCGCTGAGGTGATCCATCGCGCGGATCAGGTAATCGCTCGGCACGACGTTGAGGTGGTGGAGCCTGGGGTTGCCGACGACCGGCAGCATCGCGAGGTGCGGCTGCCGCATCAGCCACTGGATGACGAAGTACGGCCCGTCGTATTTCTGCGTAGCGCCGGTGGTGCTGTCGCCGACCACGATCGCCGGGCGGTAGATCGTGGCCGCCAGGCCGCCCCGCATCGCGTTCCGGACTGCGACCTCCGCCTCGTACTTCGTCGCCTCGTAGTGGTTGTTGAACGCCTGCCCGCGCTCGAGGTCGTCCTCCATGAAACGGCCGGCAAACCGGCCGCTCACGTAGCACGTGCTGACGTAGTGCAGCCGCTCCAGGTGCGGAAGGCGGGAGGCGAGGTCCACCACGTTCCGGGTGCCGTCGACGTTCACCTTCTTCGCGATCTCTGGCTGCACCGCGAGGTCGTAGACCGCCGCGAAGTGGTAGATCTCGCGGATGTCCTCCTGCCCGAGATCGATGGGCCGGGTGATGTCCCCTTCGACGAGCCGGATTCGGCCGGCGAACGAAGGGTCGCGCGCGACGAGCTCCGCGGCACGCTGTTCCGCAAGAGCGCGGAACTTCGGCTGCACCATGCAGAGCGCGGTCTCGCCGGTCCGGCGGAGGATCCGCGGCAGGAGCTCGCTCCCGAGGAATCCGGGAAACCCGGTGAAGAAGATGGACGGCATGAAGCCGATTCTACTCTTGGGAAGTAAGAAGTATGAATTATGAAGTATGAAAAGAGATACCAATCATGATGATTTTTTTCATACTTATTACTTCTTAATTCTTAATTCTTAGTCCCCTCAGCGGCCAGGCCGACAGCGCGGTGAAGAGGGCCACCGATCCGAGGATCACGAACATCCGGGTCGATGGGGCTCCCGTGGCGGCCCGGATGGACGCGATCGACAGGGCCGTCCTGACCCACTCAGCCGCTCCGACGAAGAGCGCCACCTGGAGGGCGGTGACCGCCCACTCGCGGCGGACGAGGAGGATCAGTGGCGAGGCCGCGACTCCGAGCGCGAGCAGCAGGTTGCCATTCCGATAGAAATGGGCTCCCAGGAGAAGGGCGCTGACGACGAGCGGAATCAGTCGGATCGCGTTCATTGCGGGCCGAGTGTGGCCCTACCCAACCCGTCGCGGTATGACCGGAATCATGGTCGGGACGACTCCCGCAGGGGACAGCATCCGGCGCCGAGTGCGGTGAACCTCAGCGAAAATGGGCCGGGCGGGGGCAGCGAACTTGCAGCCGCCGCCGAGTCTGGCGTTCACTTATACCGAGGTGTTAGCGATGCGTAGAGCAGTCCGCGTGGTCCTTGGCGGGTTCCTTCTCTTGCTGATGACCACTGCAGCCGATGCCCAGTACTTCGGGCAGAACAAGGTGCAGTGGGAGAAGTTCGACTTCAAAGTGCTGCAGACCGAGCACTTCGACATCTACTACTACGAGCAGGAAGCGGACGTCGTCGAGGACGTCGGCAGGATGGCCGAGCGGTGGTACGCGCGCCTGTCTCGCGTCTTCAACCACTCGTTCCAGAAGAAGCCGATCGTGCTGTACGCGAACTCGGCCGACTTCCACCAGACGACGACGACCGGCGGCCACATCGGCGAAGGGACGGGCGGTTTTACCGACGCCTTCATGAACCGCGTGGTCCTCCCGCTGACCGGCGACTACGCGCAGAACGACCATGTGCTCGGTCACGAGATCGTCCACGTGTTCCAGTACGACATCGCCGCGAACGCGTCGCGAAACCAGCGGCGCTTCGCCCTCGAGCAGATGCCGCTGTGGATCGTCGAGGGGATGGCGGAGTACCTCTCGAAGGGACGCGTCGACCCGCTGACGGCGATGTGGGTCCGCGATGCGTCGATCCACGACCGCCTCCCGGACATCCGGCAACTGACCCGCGACCCTCGCTACTTCCCGTACCGCTACGGCCAGGCCGTGATGGCGTACATCGGCGCGCGCTTCGGCGACGAGGCCGTGGTCCGGTACTTCCTCGCTGCCGGGATCGTCGGCATCGAGGAAGGGGTCGAGCGCGCGCTCGGCGTCTCGGAAAAGCAGCTGTTCGCCGACTGGAAGGAATCCGCCCGCGAGCTCTACGCGCCGGTCATCGAAGCGCGCCAGCAGACCCTGGGCAACCCGCTGATCGGGCGCAAGCCGGTACCGGGCAAGAAGAGCCGGCGCCGCATGACCGAGATGAACATCGGCCCGGCGGTCAGCCCGGACGGCAAGTCCATCGCGTTCCTTTCGTCGCGCGAGCTCTTCTCGATCGATCTCTTTCTCGCGGATGCGCGCACCGGAGAGGTGACGCGCCGCCTCGTGTCGTCCGACCGTGACGCGCACTTCGAGTCTCTGCGCTTCATCGAGTCGGCCGGAGCGTGGTCGCCCGACAGCCGCCGCATCGCCTTCATCACCTTCGCGCGCGGCGACAACTTCCTCTCGCTCGTCGACGTCGAGAGCCGGAAGACCGAGCACATCAAGGTTCCCAACCTCGAGGCGATCATGAACGTCGCCTGGTCTCCGGACGGCAGGACGATCGCGCTCGCGGGCCAGACCACCGGGGTGAGCGACCTCTTCCTCTACGACCTCGAGACGAAGCAGGTGCGCCGGCTGACGAGCGACAAGTACGCCGACATGCAGCCGGCGTTTTCCCCCGACGGCCGCACGCTCGTCTTCGTCACCGACCGCGGCGCCGGCACCAGCCTCGAGGAGCTGAAGTTCGGCGACCTCCGCCTGGCGACGATCGACCTCGGCACCGGCGCGATCCGCGAGCTGCGCGTCTTCGCCAACGCCAAGCACGTGAACCCGCAGTGGGCGCCCGACGGCCGCTCGATCTACTTCATCTCGAATCCCGAGGGGATCGCGGACATCTACCGCCACGAGCTCGCGGACGGACGCACCACCCGCATCGTCGCACCGCAGACCGGCGTCGCCGGCATCACCGACCTCGCGCCGGCCCTCTCCGTCGCGTCCAAGGAAGGAACCATCGTCTTCTCGCTCTTCGAGGACGACAACTACAACATCTATTCGATTCCGGCCACGGCGGCCGGGAACGTCGTTGCGGCAACGACCCCCGGTGGGATCCCGCGCGCGGCGCTCCTCCCGCCGCTGCGAGGCGCCGGATCGGAGATCACGGCCTACCTGTCGCGTCCGGCGGATGGGCTGCCCGCAACGACGACCGACTTTCCCCGCAAGGCCTACGACCCGAAGCTGCGGCTCGCCTACCTCGGTCCGCCGACGCTCGGCGTCGGAGTCGGTGAGTACGGCTTCGCTGCGGGAGGCAGTGTCAGCGCGTGGTTCAGCGACATCCTCGGCCAGCACAACGTCGGCTTCACGCTCCAGGGTGGCGGAAGCGAGAGCGGCAGCACCAGCCTCGCCGATTCCATCGGCGGCGAGCTCTTCTACCTGAACCAGAAGAACCGCCTCAACTGGGGCGCCGACCTCGTCCACATCCCGTACGTCTCGACCTCGGCGCCGGCGTACTCCCGCGAGACCGTCGAGATCGATGGCCGGCAGGTGGTCGCCGACGTCTACCGGCGCCTCCGCCAGGTGCAGACGGTCGAGGACCTGTCCGCGCTCGCGCAGTACCCGTTCAGCACGACACGACGCCTCGAGGGGGGCGTCGGCGTGCAGCGCTACGGTTCCAAGCTCGATCTCGAGACCTGGATCTTCGTCGGCGACCAATTGGTCGACCGCTTCACGGACGGGATCCCCGGCTCGTACAACATCGGCATGGGGAAGGCGTCGCTCGCGTTCGTCGGCGACAGCTCGACGTTCGGCTTCGTCTCTCCGATCCGAGGCACACGCTACCGCTACGAGGTCGAGACCCTCAGCGGCGACCTCAACTTCCAGACCGCGCTGGCCGACTGGCGCAAATACTTCTTCAAGCGCCCCGTGACCCTCGCCGTCCGCGGCCTGCATTACGGGCGGTACGGCGACGACGGCGAGAACTGGGATGTCATCTCGCCCCTGTTCCTCGGCGACTACTTCCTGATGCGCGGCTACCAGGGGATCGACGCCGTCGAGTGCGGTACCGCAAACCCCGGCATCAGCTGCCCCGTGTGGGATCGTCTGATCGGATCGAGGATCGCGATGGGGAGCGTCGAGGTCCGTGCACCGCTGTTCGGCACGCGCGACTTCGGCCTCATCAATGCGCCGTTCCTGCCGACCGAGATCTTCGCCTTCGGCGACATCGGAACCGCCTGGACCTCCACCGAAACGCCCGACATCGAGTGGTCCACCGACTCCTCCAAGCGGATCCCGGTCGCAAGCGCCGGCATCGGCCTCCGGATCCTCCTGGCCTACATTCCGATCGAGGTCTACGCGGCGAAACCGTTCCAGCGCCCGCTGGAAGAGGTGGTCTACGGCTTCAACATCACGCCGGGCTGGTAGGCCTCCGAAGTAAGAAGTAAGAAGTGTGAAAAGGGCGAGCGCGTTG
>JBAQWH010000113.1:0-7183 GCA_049298815.1 Thermoanaerobaculia bacterium
CCGTGGACCGCCACTCGCCGTTCGTCGGGATCGGCGAGCATGCGGGAGTCGTCATCGGCCGCCGCACTCTCAAGCCCCGCGAAGTGCCGAAGACCGCCACGTCGGGGGAGCTCAACCTCAACGGCCGCGTGGTCGCACGTGGGCTGCGCCCGCCGTTCATCACGACGATCGACTTCGGCCGGGTCCCGAAGCGCCAGGTCGTGCAATTCACTTCGCTCGATCCTCGAGGACGCGTGCTGACGCGCGCGACGACGGTCGTCAACGAGCGCCGCGACGCGTTCGATGTGCGGATCGTCGAGCCAGCCGAGACCTGGACTTCGGGTCGCGTGCGGGTGACGGCGACCGCCACCGTCCCGGGCGGAAGGCAGATCGATGAAGTCGCGATCGAGTGGCGTGGCAGCACCGCCGCGCGGCTCGTGACCCCGCCCTACACCACCGAGATCGAGGTCGCGCCGCAGGAGGAGGGGCTGTTGCGCGTGGTCCTCCGGCTCGACGACGGCTCGGAGGTGGAGGATGCCCGAATTCTCAACGCCGGGGCGATGACGATGTCGAGCGAGGTGCACCTCGTCGAGATCCCGGTACACGTGGAAGGCCCTGTCCCGGCCGCCGCTGACATCGTCCTTCGCGAGGACGGGAAGCGCAGGGCCGTCGAGAGGGTCGTGACCGCGAAGGACGCGCCGCTGCGGATCGCGCTGCTGCTCGACACGTCGCTGAGCATGACCGATCACCTGCTCGACCTTCAGGAATCGGCGGCCCGCTTCGTCGAGCGGAACCTCGTGCCGTCGGACCGCGCGACGCTCATCGCGTTCGGCGGCTCGGAGAGCGTGCTCTGGCCGACGTCCGACCGCCAGAAGATCATCCGGACGATCCTCTCGCTGCAGCCACGCGGCGGGACCGCGCTCTACTCCGCGATCGTCAGCGCGTTCTTCAACCTGCAGTCGGCCGGCTGCCGGCGCGCGGTCGTGCTGTTCACCGACGGCGCGGACACCGGCAGCACGTTCTCGGTAGCCGAGGTCGAGGAGGTCGCGCGGCGGATGGCGGTCCCGCTGTACGTGCTCGCATTCACGCAAAGCCCGAGCGGATTCACGCCTCATCGCGGCGTCCGCGGGGCGGCATCCTACGAGTCGAGCACGTTCCAGCGATCCGAGGGACGGCGCGCCCTTCAGCGGATCGCACGCGACTCGGGAGGAAAACTGTTCGAGCTGCAGTCGCTCCGCGACGTCGATGCGATCTGGAACGCCATCGCAAAGGAACTGCGGCAGCAGTCGCTCGTGGTGTTCCGCGCCTCCGAGTCGGGGGGGAGCTGGCGGGCTCTCGACGTCCGCTCACCGCGGACGGTCATGCGTGCACCGCAGGGAATCTACGTCTCGGCCGCGGAACCGCGCGGCAACTGACGGAGTACCATCGAGGCGCGCTGCACCACTGAGGCGCACAGACCTCGATGCTCAGCTCGTTCGCGAAACGCACGACCCGCGCGATCCGCAAGCATCGTTGTCTCCTCCTCGCCGCCGCGATCGTCCTCGGCATGCTGCTGTTCCCTCTGCTGGCTGGGAAGCGGCTCTCGCCCGCCGACATCTTCCAGCTCTACGCGCCCTGGCGGACCGAGGCCGTCGCTCCTGCAAACGGCCTGATGAACGACGCGGCAACCGCCTGGTTCACGGCCGTTCCGATGATCGTCCGGTCGTCGTCGTCCTTCTTCTGGAATCCCTTCATCGGATCGGGGACCGCAGGCTGGCACTCCTCCGGGCACGGGATGCTCTCGCCGTTTGGATTGCTGCCGGCGCTCTTCCTTCCGCTCGGCTTCTTCTTCACGGGTGTCGTCGTTCTGAAGTTCCTCGCTGCGCTGTTCCTCGCGTACGGGTGGCTTCGACAGGAACGACTCGGCCGGCGCGGAGCGGCGTTCGGCGCGGTCACGGTCGCTGCGGCCGGAGCGACGAGCATCTGGTGGCTCTGGCCGAGCACGAGCGCGACGGTCCTCGCGCCGGCGGTGTTGTGGATCGTGGCGCGTCTGCGCGCGGGGAAGCGGACGCCCGTGCCTCTCTCCGCCCTCGCGGCCCTCTGCATCCTCCTCTCCGGCTTCCCTTCGACGATCCTCTACGTCTTCTACCTCGGCGTCGCGTACACGATCGCCGCGCTGCTCGTCGCTCCGGCGAAGGTGTTGCGAGGGCTTCGATCGGTCGTCGCGGGCGGCGTCATCGCCGGCGCGATCGCGTTCCCCGCTCTCGTGCCGTTTGCCCAGACAATTCGGAACAGCGCGTATCTCGAGCTCCGATCGAGCGCAGCCTCCGTCGCATATCCGGCGTCTCACCTCCTGGCGTTCGTGAAGCAGTACCGGCTGATCGGATCCGGAGGCGAGTGGATCGGCGATCGCCGGCTAGGTGGCAACGACAATCTGCCAGAGTCGACGGTCTACGCCGGAAAACTGCCGCTGATCCTGGCGCTCGGCGCGTTCGTAATCGGCCGGCGCCGACGGCGTCCGTTCTGGATCGCGGCCTCGATTTTCATCCTCTGCGCGATGTTCGGGGTCCCGGTCATCAGCGATGCCATTGCGGCGTTGCCGGGCATGCGATACACGCCGCTCACCCGGCTACGCCTTCTTCTGCCTCTGGCGATCGGGTTCCTTGCAGCCACATCCATCCGTGAGATCGAGATCCGCATCGGGAGGCGAAGGACGGCAGGCAACTCGCGAACGTTCGTCATGGGCATCATCGCGTGCGGCGCGATCGCAGTCGCGGCGCTCGACCTTTCGCTTTTTCTACGCAGCTTCACGCCGTTCATCGACTCGGCGCTCGGGACCCCGCAGCAGACCGCGGGCCTCCGCTGGCTGCGGGCGCAGCCGAGACCTTTCCGCGTCGCCGCAATCGGAACGACGCTCTGGCCCGACACCGCGGAGTACGCGGGCCTCGAGGACATCCGCAGCCACTTCCCGGTCGAGCGGGCATACCGGCAGTTGCTCGCCGGCGTCGATCGTCGATCGTTCGGATCGAACGGCACGGTGCTGATCCTTCATCCCGAGAGCACCGACCTCCTCTCGCCCGTGCTCTCGCTCCTCAACGTGCAGTTCATGCTCGAGGAACCGGGGGGCGGAACGCTCGATCGCGCGCTGAGTCGCCACGTCCGATTCGGATCCACGGTCGCCCGCATGCAGTGGGTCGAGACAGGCTTCACCGGCGTGATGCGGGTCCGACCCAGCGCGGACCGGGTCGCCGCCATCTTCGAGTGCAGCTCTGACGGGAATGCGGAGATCGAGGTGGTCGCCGGCTCCGTGCGATCGGTTGCCCGGCCCGCACACGGACAATCCCGCGTCTACGTGGCCCTACCCGATCCGAGTCTCGACGCACTGACGATCCGGATCGTGCGCGGGCGGGTGCAGCTGAGAGTCGATGAGAGCGGCGCGGTCGACGTCGCGACGACGACGTTCCCGTGGGTTCCTGCGTATCGCGGCAGCGACCTCACTGTCTTCCGGAACCTGCGTGCCCTCGACCGATTCTTCGCCCTTCCTACTGGCGACGGCCTCGACCGCGAGTCAAAGCTGACCATCGAGGCGGTCTCCGAGCGGATGCATCGAATCTCGACCGACTCCGCCGAGCCGTTCCTCCTCGGATCGAGCGAGAAGCTGACCGATGAGCTGCTCGTCACGATCGACGGCGTGGCCGTCGATCCGGTGCGCATCCACGAGCTGTTTGCTGCAACCCCGGTCCCTGCAGGACGCCACGACATCGTCTTCCTCCGGCGGATCCCGCCTCACCGGCTGGTGGTGGCGGCCCTCGGCCTGATCGCGCTCCTGGCGACGGTCGCTCCGAGGTTGCGGTCTGCATAGAGCGGCGTCACGGGGAGGAAGAAGAGTGAAGAGTGAAAGGTGCCTCGGATCCGTGTCAGCCCTCTTCACCCTTCACCCTTCGCTCTTCACTCTTCACTCTTCACTCTTCCCCTGGCGCCGCTTTCCGACGCAATGGCGGGTCGCGCGGATTACGATGAGCCATGCAGGACGAGCGGACCTTGATCCCATACGAGGCGACGTTGCTGCGCGGGGAGCGGGTCCTGGTCCTCGCGCCGCATCCGGATGACGAGCTGCTCGGATGCGGTGGCCTGCTCGCCCAGCACGCACAGGAGAGCCGTCACGTCCGCGTCCTCATCGCGACCGACGGCGGCGGATTCGGCGAGCCCGGCATCGGCCGCGAAGCCATCCGCGAAACGAGGCGCGACGAGACGCTTCGCGGACTCGAGCGCCTCGGCATCAGCGACGTGCGGTTCCTCGACTTCGCCGATCGCGCGCTGTCCGGCGCAGTGACTCGGCTCTCCGGCGAGCTCGCCGCGGAGATCGTGGCGTACGGCCCCGATCTCATCCTGGCGCCAGGTCCGCTGGAGATTCATCCGGATCACCGCGCCGCCAGCGAGGCGCTCTACCTCGCTCTGGCGACCGGCGCGTCGGTGACGTCGTCGATCCCGTCCGCACGCGTCGCGTTCTTCGAAGTCAGTCAGCCGCTCCGGCCGAACGTCCTCGTCGACATCTCGGCCGAGGCCGCGTTGAAGCAGACCGCCCTCGCCGAGCACAGGAGCCAGTTGCGCGCGGCGAGCTACGCGGACGCCGTCCAGGGGCTCAATCGCTATCGCGCCCTCACGCTTGGAAACTCGGTCGTCTCCGCTGAGGCCTACTGGGTGACCGACGTCGAAATGCTGCGCACGACGTCGTGGGAAGAGCTCCGCCGGATGGTGGGCGGCACCGCGATCATCGACGAGGTGCGCTCGCTTCCGGAGGTCACGGTCGTGATCCGCACGCGGAACCGCCTCCGGCTCCTTCGCGAGGCGATCGACTCGGTCGTCGCGAACGACTTCCCGGCGCGCATCGTCGTCGTCAACGATGGTGGTGCGGCCGTCGACGACGTCGTTGACGGCCGGGACATCCAGGTCGTGAGCCATGAAGATTCGCGTGGTCCGGGCGCGGCGATGAACTCGGGCGTCCAGGCCGCCACGACGTCGCACGTCGCCTTTCTCGACGACGACGACCTCTACTTCACCGAGCATCTTGCGACGATCGCCGGCGCCGCCGCGGAAGGGGTCCACGCCGGCTACTACACCGACGCGGTATCGATCACGTACGAGGTCGACTCGGAGGGCCGGTACGTCGAGAAGCGCCGCGCGCGCGTCTACGAGCAGGACTTCGACGCCGACCTGCTTCGGCTGACCAACTACGTTCCGATCACGGCGATGCTGGTCCGGCGCGACAGCTACTTTGCTGCCGGCGGGTTCGCCGAGGACATGCCGCTGTTCGAGGACTGGGACTTTCTTCTGCGGCTCGCGAGTCGGGGATCGTTCCTCCGCATCCCGCGGGCGACCGTCGCGATCCGGCACTTCCCGGGAGCCGGCTCGCCGATTCTCTCGTCGCCACAGGGATCGCCCGCGTACGAGAACGCGCGGCTGCAGGTGTGGGATCGCAATCACATCCTCGGCGATGCGCTGTCGGTCGGCCGCGGCGTTGATCGGATGCGAGCGGTCGTACGTCAACGCGAGCGCGACGCGGCCGGCGACCTCGGCCTGCTCCACGAGACGCGGCAGCGCCTCGCGATGTTCATCCGTACGACGCGCCAGTCGAGGCTCGCGCTCGATGAAGCGAGAGTTCTCGTCCGCTCCGAGCTGGCGCTTTCTCCCCGGCGGCGCGACCGCGTCGACGCGATCCTCCGCTCCGCGCTGGACGCCAATCGCAAGCGGATCGAATCGGTCGCGCGCTACGAGGACGATCCCGGCGAAGCGGTCGTGCCTGCACCGCAAGCCAGCCAGACCGAGGAGTCCGCGTCGCTGCGCCGTGAGCTCGACGCGACGAAGAAGGCCCTCGACGACATCCACCGCTCGACGCTCTGGAAGGTCGGCTCGATGTACTGGCGCGTCCTCCATGCGCTCGGCGTGCTGAAGCTGCCGTCTGACGCGGAGCGCAGCGACGATCGGCGCTAGTCCTGAGACGGCACAGGTGCGCAGCTACGAAGCGCATCCTCTGAGCGGAGAGCTCTCACGGCCAGAATCGGCGATGCATCGCCAGCATGATTCCGAGCGCGGCGAGCCCCGCCAGGACGATTGCCAGACCGAGGCCCTCGGGTACGTAGCGCAACTCGAAGTCGCTCACGCCCGGCGGTACGCTCCATCCGATGAACGCGCCGTTGACCACGGTGAGCGGCCACTCCCTCCCGCCGCGGAAGAGCCGGTACCCCGGAAGTGCAACATCGCTCGAGGCGACGAAGCTCGCGGCGGCCGCGCGCACCCGCAGCTTCGTCCCGTTGCGGCCGTAGTCGGTCACGGTGATGTCGGCGCGTGCGGGAGTCGCACCGCCCGAGCTCACGAAAGCGACCCTGGCGCTGCCCGCTCGTCGAAACGCGTCGATCGGATCGGCGGCAGATCGCACCTCTTCGGGAACGAAGTAGCGCGGCAGCGCAGAGGGGTTCCGCAGGATCACGGCGTGGTCATCGCGATACACCGGCGGCAGCACGCTCCGGCGCAGTCCCGGCACCGCGAACACATGGCGCACACCGAGGAAATCGAGAAGCTGGCGCGGCGGCTCGACCGCGAAGAGACCGGGGTAGCTGCGACTGTCGTAGCCGAACGCTTCCAGAAAGCGGACATACGCCCGGAACGACACCGGATCGTGGGGACGGATGTCTTCCAGGCCGAACATCGTCGCGGAGTTCGGCAGGAGTGCGGCGCCGATCCCGGTCACCCGTTGCATCGTCACCGCGTTCTCGCAGACGAACCCGATCGGCGGGGTGGCCGCGAAGAAGAAACGGCGATCGACGGCCGGGTTGTAGAGCCACATGATGCCGGCCAGGTCGAGGAAGATCAGCAGCGGCAGGAGCGGCAGAAGTCGCATCGCTCCGGCAGCGAGCGCGATGAACGCGGCCACGCTGATCAGCGGCATCAGCTCGGACAGCCACAGGTACGCAGTCGCCCCCGGATACGTCCCGTGGAACGGACTGGCCACGACCAGCAGGACGACCGCCACGCCGAGCGCTGCCGCCAGCGCCCCCGCAACGAGACGGCTGACGCGGCTTCGGCGCAGCTCATCGAGCCCGATGGCGGCGAGCACGATGAGCGCGAAGACGATCACGAATCGAAACCGCCCCCGCGCTGTCATGTTGAGCAGCGGCAGCGCGGCCATCACCCGATCGATTGCCGGCGTCGGGACCGCCACCAGGGC
>JBAQWH010000114.1:0-2311 GCA_049298815.1 Thermoanaerobaculia bacterium
GGCCCGGCAGACGTCTGGTGTTGCCCACTTCCTTCGTTTCACGTCGGAGGCCTCGGGATCGTCGCGAGAGCGTGGCTGAACGGGGCGCGCGTCGTGGACCTGGTGCCGTGGAGCGCCGCGGCCTTCGAACGCCTGTGCGAGCAGGAGCGGGTCACGCTGACCTCGCTCGTGCCGGCCCAGCTCAGCGACCTCGTGCGTGCCGGCCTGCGGTCGCCTCAGTCGCTCCGCGCCGCGGTGATCGGCGGAGGGGCGCTCGCTGCGCCGCTCTACGAGGCCGCGCGGGAGCTGGGGTGGCCGATCCTGCCGAGCTACGGAATGACCGAGTGCTCCTCGCAGGTGGCGACCGCGAGGGCCGGCGCACAAGACCTGGTCCTGCTCGATCATGTCGAGGTGCGGACGGAAGACGACGGGGCGATTGCCATCCGCTCCCCGGCGCTGCTCACCGCGTATCTGATTGAGGAAGGCGGGCTCGTCGATCCAAAGCTCGACGGCTGGTTCGTCACGGCAGACGTGGGAGAGATCGAAGGTAAGGTCCTGCGCGTGGTCGGTCGTCGCGGCGACTTCGTGAAGATCGGCGGCGAGTCGGTCGATCTCGGCCGCCTCGATCGCCTGCTCGCGGAGCTGGTCGATCCTTCGCGCGCGGCCCTGGCCGCCTTGCCTGACGAGCGTCTCGGCCACGTGATCGTCATGGCGTACTGCGACGATGGTGCGCTGCTGGCCGTCGAGCCGTTCAACCGCCGCGTCATGCCGTTCGAGCGCATCCGGCGAACGGTGCGAGTCGAGACCATTCCGAGGACGGAGCTCGGCAAGCTCGCGCGCAAGCGGCTGCAGGACCTCGTCGAATGAGCTTGCTGCTCCTGGCCGCGCTGGCCGTTCCATCGGCGGTGCTGGTCGTCTCGTTGAGGCGATGGTTCACCCCGGTCCCCTGGCGCATCGCGCTGCTCTTCTTCGTCATGTCGCTCGTGTTTCTTCACGGCGCCGTGTTCACCGGGAAGCTCCCGGTGCCGGTCGATGAGATCGTGCGCGGGTACCCGTACGTCGGCATCACAGGCGAACCCTCCGTCCGTAATCCGTTGACGAACGACACGGTGAAGCTTTTCCTGCCCTGGATGGCGGTCGCGCGTGAGGAGCTCGGAGCTTTCCGCGCGCCGCTCTGGAATCGCTACTCGTTCTCCGGGTATCCGCTCCTGGCGAACGGCGAATCGGCCCCTTTCTCGCCTTTCTTCCTCGCCACGATCTTCGTTCCGCTGCCCGGCCAGATCGTTGCGATGGCAGGCCTGAAGATCTTCGTGTCGCTGCTGTTCGGCTATCTCTTCGTGCGGCGCGTGGGCGCCAGTGAAGCGGCCGCCTGCTTTGCCGCGACCGCATTCGCCTGGTCCGTTTTTCAGACGGTCTTCCTCTATTACTCGACGACCGCCGTGACGGCGCTGCTGCCGGCCGCCCTTTACGCGATCCTGGTCGCGCAGCAGGAGGGGAGCCGCCGGGGCATGGTGCTCGTCGCCCTCGTGGTCGCGTCGCTCATGGCGAACGGCCATCCTGAAAGCGTGCTGCACATCGCGATCGTCGCGGCAGGACTTCTGGCGGTCGATGTCGCGCTCGCGAGCGACCGCAGAGCGTGGCTCCGCAACTTTCGGACGCCTCTTGCCGGCGCGGTGGCGGGATTGGCGCTGTCGGCTCCCGCGTGGGTTCCCGTCCTCGAGCAGGTGCTCCCGAGCAGCCGGCTCGCCGAGCTCAGACGCGTCGGTGGCCATCCGGCGATGTACCCGCTGACCGCAGCCTGGGCGATGATCAGTCCGAACGGTTTCGGAAATCCACTGCGTCAGAACTGGAGCTGGATTCTCAACTACAGCTCCGTGGCCACCTCCTACACCGGCCTCGTCGTGCTCGTCCTCGCGGTGACGGCGGCGCTCGGACGGCGGACAGGCTCGCGCGAGAGGCTGTGGCTGCTGTTCGCCGTGCTGCTCTGGCTCGTGGCGATGAGCTGGTCACCTCTGGGGCGCGGTCTCAACGCGCTGCCGCCGTTCTCGTTCGTCGCCAACGACAAGCTGCGGTTCGGCGCGATCTTCATCGCGGCCGCCGTCGCTGCCGTGACTGTCGACCGGCTCCGTGCAAGGCGCTCGGCGACGCTGATGATCGCCACGGTAGCGGTGGTCGCGCTCGCACTGTTCGTCTTCAAGGCGAGACCACACATGGTGCGACCGTCAGACCTCGTCCCACCCATCGCCGTGGCTGCATTCATGGTGACTGCGATCGCCTGGCGGCGCGCGGCGCCGGCCGCCGCGTTTCTGGCGGTCGCGGTCGAGCTCTTCAC
>JBAQWH010000115.1:0-5646 GCA_049298815.1 Thermoanaerobaculia bacterium
GGACCGCCCAGGCGGCCACGGCTCCGCCGGCCATCAGCAGGAGCACGAGCGCCCCGGACGCGAGGAGCAGCGGCAGAGGAACGGCTCCCGGTCTTGCGGCGATCCAGGCCGCTCCGAGCGACCATGCGATCACGACCGCAGGGACGGCAGCGAGGTAGAGAAGGACGCGGAGACGTCGCATGGTGGTTAGTCGTTAGTCGTTAGTGACCAAGCGTCGCGTCACTGACCACTGACCACTGACCACTGACCACTGACCACTGGCCACTGGCCACTGGCCACTGGTTCGAAGTATGAAGCATGAAGCGAGAGGGATGTGGGCCGAGGACGGCGGACCTGACACTACTTCTTACTTCCCTTCAAACCGGTAGCCGTATCCGATGACGGTCTGGATCCGGTCCTTGCCGATCTTCTTTCGCAGGTTCCGGATGTGGGCATCGACCGTTCGCGTCTCGACGTCCTCGGCCATCTGCCACACCTCCGCGAGGATGCGGTCCCTGGAGACGACTGCGGGGCGATTCCGCACCAGCATCCAGAGCAGCTCGAGCTCCTTCTTCGCCACCCGAACCTCCTCGCCTTCGACGTAGACGCGCAGCGTGCGTGCGTCGATCCGGAGGAGTCCGTCGTCGTAGAACGAGGGCTCGTCCTCGGTGCCCCGGCTCCGGCGAAGGATCGCTCCGATGCGGGCGAGCAGCTCGCGGACGCTGAAGGGCTTCGTGAGGTAGTCGTCGGCGCCGAGCTCGAGCCCGGTAATGCGGTCGTGCTCGGAGGTGCGCGCGGTCAGCATCAGGACGGGGAGCTTCGCCGTGACCGGGTTCCTGCGCAGTTCCCGGCAGATCGTGAACCCGTCCAGATCGGGGAGGTTCAAGTCGAGGATCAGGAAGTCGAAGCCGCCGGGCTGCACTCCGACGAGACCCTCGTGCCCGTTCGTGAACGAGGTGACGACGTACCCTTCACGCTCGAGGTTGAGGCGGATCGTGAACGCGATGTCGGCGTCGTCTTCGATCAGGGCGACTCGGAGCTGCTCGCGGGCGCCGTCCCGGCGCGGGCTATTCAATTTCATTCTGATGTTTGATGACCTTGCCTTCGACGAGGTAGACCACGGTCTCGCAGATGTTCGTCGCGCCGTCTGCCATCCGCTCGAAATACTTCCCGATGAACGTCAGGCGGATCGCGCGAGAGACGTAGCGGCCGTCCTCGAGCATGTAGGTCAGCAGCTCCCGGAAGGAGTGTTCGGTGAGTGCGTCGACTTCGTCGTCGCGTGCGATCACGACGCGGGCGAGCTCGCCATCCCTGCGGACGAACGCGTCGAGCGACTGCCGGACCATCTCCTGAGCGATCCGCGCGAGCTGCGGGATGATGACGAGCGGTTTGAGCGGCGGCTCCTGGTTCAGCTCGATCGCCCGCTCGCAGACGTCGACGGCAAGGTCGGCGATGCGCTCGAGCTCCGGCGTGATCTTCATGACGGCCGCGACGAAGCGGAGGTCGACGGCGGCCGGCTGCATCTTCGCGATCAGCTCGATCGTGGCCTGATCGATCTCGAGCTCCATCTGGTTGATGGCGTCGTCGGACGCCATCACCTTCTCGGCACGCACGGCGTCGCGCTCGAGCAAAGCAGCGATCGATTCGGCCATCATCTCCTCGACCGCGGCTCCCATCCTGAGGATCTTTTCCTTGAGATCCTCGATCTCAATGTCGAAATGACGCAGCATTGCTCCCCTATCCGAACCGTCCGGTCACGTAGTCCTCGGTCAGCTTCTGTGCCGGGTTCATGAAGATCGTACGCGTGTCGTCGTACTCGACCAACTTGCCCAGCATGAAAAACGCGGTGCGGTCGGAGACGCGCGCCGCCTGCTGCATGTTGTGCGTCACGATCACGATCGTGTAGTTGTTCTTGAGCTCCCAGACCAGCTCCTCGATCTTCTGGGTGGCGATCGGATCGAGTGCCGACGCCGGCTCGTCCATGAGCAGCACCTCCGGGTCGACCGCAAGGGCGCGCGCGATGCAGAGCCTCTGCTGCTGGCCACCCGAGAGCGCGAGCGCGCTCGCGTTGAGGCGGTCCTTGACCTCGTCCCAAAGCGCGGCGCGGCGGAGCGAGCGCTCGACGACCTCGTCGAGTGTCCGGCGGTCGCGCACCCCGGCGATCCGCAGCCCGTAAGCGATGTTCTCGTAGATCGACTTCGGGAAGGGATTCGACTTCTGGAACACCATCCCGACCCGCCGGCGAAGCGCGACGACGTCGACGGCCGGCTGGTAGAGGTCGTGGCCGTCGATCGCGATCCGGCCTTCGACGCGCGCGCCCGGAATGATGTCGTTCATCCGGTTGATGGAGCGAAGGAACGTCGACTTGCCACACCCGGAAGGACCGATGAACGCCGTTACCTGGTTCCCGGGCAGATCGATGTCGACCTCGTGAATGACCTTCGACTCCCCGTAGAAGAAGCTGAATCCGCGCACCTCGACCTTCGTGGCCGACTGGACGGAGGGGCTCGCCGCAGGAACGTCGGCGCGGGGCGCTGTGATCGGGTTCTGGACTGTGCTCATGATTGCCGCCGCCGGGCTCAGCGCACGCGCGCACGAGTGCGCGAGCGGATGACCACACCGACAAGATTCAGAAGGAAGGTGAGGACGAGAAGGACGAAGACCGTCCCGTAGAGGAGCGGTTTCGTCGCCTCGACGTCCGGTGACTGAGTCGAAAGAATCAGGACGTGATAGCCGAGGTGCATGAACTGGTCGGTCACGCGCTCGGGGAGGTACGGGAGGTAGTAGGCCGCACCGGTGAAGAGGATCGGCGCGACCTCACCTGCACCGCGTGAGATTCCGAGGATCGCGCCGGTCATGATTCCGGAGACCGATCCCGGAAGGACGACGCGGCGGATCGTCTCCCACTGCGTTGCGCCGAGCGCCAGCGAGGCCTCGCGCAGTTCGTGAGGCACCGTCCGAAGCGCCTCCTCGGTCGCCACGATCACGGTCGGAAGCGTCAGCAGCGCCAGGGTCAGTGCGGCCCAGATGAGCGACCCCTGCCCCCAGACGACTTCGCCGTCCGGCTGCGTCGCGCGATCGATGCCGCGTCCGATGAACTGGATGAAGAAGCCGAGGCCGAACAGGCCGAAGACGATCGACGGAACGCCTGCGAGATTCGCGACGGCGCTCCGCGTCACGTTGGCGAGCGCCGCAGACACCGCGCGCAAGAACAAATGTCCTCGCCCGGGGCGTCCTGCCGAGGCGCGGAATCGCGCCCAGGCGAGCGCGAACCCCTCGGACGGGGTGTACTCGTGGAGATAGATCGCCGTCGCGACGCCGAGCGGAACGGCCGCGATCGTCATCAGCAGCACGAGGGCCGCCGTCCCGAAAATCGCAGGGAAGATGCCCCCCTCCGTCAGCCCCGCCCGGGGCGGCTGCGAGATGAACTCCCACGTCACCGCACGCGCTCCGTGGATGGCCACGTTGCCGAGGATCAGACCGAGAATCGCGAGGATCAGGACCACGCTGAGGCCGAGCAGCGTGATCGCGACCCGGTCGGCGATCCGGCTCCGGCGACGCGCCGGGTGAAACGCATCGCCGGCGCTCACGACTTCGCCCCCTGCATCCGCCGCTGCATCCCGCGGATCACCCACTGGCCCACGCTGTTGCTGACGAAGGTGATGACGAAGAGCAGCGTCCCCATGAAGAAGAGCGCGGAGTAGTGCGCACTCCCGACCACGACCTCACCCATCTCCGCGGCGATCGTTGCGGACAGAGTGCGGAGCGGATCGAGCAGCGACAGCGAGGTGATCGGCGCGTTGCCCCCGGCCATCAGCAGGATCATGGTCTCTCCGATCGCGCGGCCGAATGCAAGCACGAAGGAGGCGAAGATCGCCGGCGCAGCAGCCGGCATCACGACGTTCCACGCGGTCTGGAAGCGTGATGCGCCGAGGGCGTAGGAAGCCTCGCGGAACGAGCGAGGAACCGCAGAGAGCCCGTCCTCCGAGATCGTGTAGACGATCGGGACCAGAGCAAATCCGAGGGCCAGTCCGGCGTTGATCGCGTTGAGCCGGTACGTGAACCCGAACGCGTCCTGCAGCCAGGTCGCAAGGACGATCAGCGCGAAGAAGCCCATCACGACCGAGGGAATGCCGGCGAGCAGCTCGATCACCGGCTTGATGAACTCTCGCGCGCGGCGCGGCGCGAACTCCGCCGTGAACACCGCCGCCGCTACGCCCACGGGACATGCGAAGAGCAGCCCCACGAACGTGGCTTTGAGCGTGCCGAGGATGATCGGAATCAGCGAGACCTTGGGGTGCTCGGAGGTCGGCTGCCACACGAACTGATCCGCCAGAGTCGCCCCTGGCTGACGTTCGATGAACAGCCCGTGGAGGCTCGCCTCCTTCTTGACCTCCGGATCCGTGAAGATCGGCACCGTCTCCTTGAACGTGAACAGAAAGATCAGGGAGATGATGACGATGGCGAGCCAGCCGGCAAGCGAGAACGCCACGGTCATCGCCGCGTTCTGCCGCATGCGGCGTTTGATCCGCCGCGCCGGTTCCGGATCGACCCGTCGCGTCACTGCGCTTCCGTGGCCGTCGTTCCGGTCGCGGCCGTATCAGCGGCACCGGGCTGGGTTGTCGTCTCGAGCGGGAAGTAGCCGACCTTCGTCACCAGCGCCTGCGCTTCCGGCGTCAGCGACCACTGCACGAAGTCGGTCACCCGCTGCGGGGCATTGGCGGCGTAGTAGAGGAACAGCTTGCGGCTGAGCGGGTAGGTCCCGTCGGCCACCGTCGTCACGGACGGCGCAACCGCGGAGCCAGCCGGGCCGATGGCGAGCGGGCGGACGTCCTTCGCGTAGGCGATGCCACCGTACCCGATGCCGTTCGCGTCGCGGCCGACCGCGTTGATGATGGCGGCCGTCCCCTGAAGGGTCTGCACGGCCGACGCAAAATCTCCCTTGTCGAGCACGTGCTCGCGGAAGTAGTCGTAGGTGCCGGACGAGCTCTCGCGGCCGTAAAGGACGATCGGCGCGTTGGACCCGCCCACCTCGCTCCAGTTCTTCGTCCGCCCCTGATAGATGCCGCGGACCTGCTCGATGGTCAGCTGTTTGACCGGGTTGCCGTCGTGGACGAAGACGGCGAGCGCATCGAGGGCGATCGCCTGCTCCACGACCTCTGCGCCCTTGCTTTTCTGGATCTGCTGGCGCTCCTGGTCTTTCATCTCACGAGAAGCCTGCGCGAGGTCGACGGTGCCGTTGATGAGGGCCGCGATCCCGGTGCCGCTCCCTCCGCCGTTGACCTGGACCACCGTCCCCGGCTTCGCCTTCATGTACTCCTCGGCGAGACGCTGGCCGAGGATGACCATCGTGTCCGAGCCCTTGATCGTGAGCGGCTTGTTCGAGCCCGACGGCCTCGCGGAGCCGTCGGCCGCACGTTCGGAACCACCACCACAAGCAGCGAGCGCCACGATCGCGGTGGCAGAAACGAAGAGTCTGAGCGTCTTCTGCACTTTCATGCGAGCAAACTAGTCGGCGCAGATCGACGCAGTGAGCAGACCGTGTGAATTCGACGTAAAGGGGTGGTCTTTTGAGTGTCATCCTGGGCCGCCGAAGCGAGCCCTGCGAGCGGAGGACGGTCGAAGGACCCCCCGATTCGGAGCCGGAGAGGGCGAGTGGTCCACCAC
>JBAQWH010000116.1:0-2969 GCA_049298815.1 Thermoanaerobaculia bacterium
CTCATGCCGCTGGCGGCGGCGATCGGCAGACCCGTCCTGTTCATCTGGGGCATCGACGCCTGGAAGCCGCCCGAACAGCGCCTGTTTGCGGCGGCGATGAAACGCTGCAGGGCGGTCGTCGCGATCAGCGAGTGCACGCGCAGCCGCTTCCTCGGCTGGTCCGGATTCGCCGGACCGACGCACGTGCTGCCGAACGCGATCCACCTCGAGGACTACGGCGTGCGCCCTCGCAGGCTGGATCTCGCCGCCCGCCTCGGCATCGAGGGACGACGGTGTCTCCTGACGGTCGGCCGCCTCGAGACCCGCGAACGATACAAGGGGTTCGACGAAGTGATGGAGGTCCTCGGCGACCTGCCTCCTGACGTCGTGTACCTCCTTGCCGGCGACGGCAATGACCGGCCTCGCCTCGAGGCGAAAGCTGCATCGCTCGGCCTGGCCGACCGCGTCGTCTTCACCGGCAGGTTCAGCGACGAGGAGAAGGCAGACCTCTACGGACTCGCCGACGCCTACGTCATGCCGGGCCGCGGTGAGGGCTTCGGCTTCGTCGTCCTCGAGGCACTGGCTTCGGGCCTGCCGGTCGTCGGCAGCAAGATCGACGGAACCCGCGAAGCGTTACGGGAGGGCGAACTGGGACTGCTCGTCGACCCGACGAACCCTGCCGAGGTGAGGGCCGCCATCACCGAGGTGCTGCGGCCGCGCGAGCGAGTCGTTCCCGCGGGAATCGCGTACTTTTCGTTCGACCGGTTCGCGGCGAGGACGCGCGAGCTCGTCGCCTCGATCGGCATGCGATCATGATCCGATGAAAAGCGCGCTCATCTTGGGCATCTCCGGACAGGACGGCGCATACCTCTCGAGGTTGCTCTGCGACCGGGGCTATCAGGTTCACGGAACTTCACGCGACGCCGAACTCCAGAGCTTCGCACGCCTCGAGCAGGTCGGAGTGCGAGACCGGGTGACCCTGCATTCGACCTCGCTGCGCGACTTCCGCGAGATGCTCCAGCTGATCACCAACGTCCGGCCCGACGAGATCTACAACCTCGCCGGTCAGACGTCCGTCGCACTTTCGTTCGCTCAACCGATCGAGGCGATCGAGAGCATCGCGCAGGCCGCGCTGATCCTGCTCGAGGTCGTTCGTTACCTCAAGATCCCCGTCCGGATCTACAACTCGTCGTCGAGCGAGTCGTTCGGCGCGATCCCGCCCGGCAGTGCGGCGGATGAGGCCACCCCGTTCGCACCCCGAAGCGCGTACGCGACCGCGAAAGCGACCGCACACTGGACCACGATCAACTACCGCGACGCGTACGGTATCTACGCCTGCTCCGGCATCCTGTTCAATCATGAATCGCCCCTTCGAGGTGAGCGCTTCGTCACGAAGAAAATCGTGCACGGAGCAATCGACATCGCGGCCGGCCGACGCCGGGAGCTCGTGATGGGCGATCTCTCGGCATCGAGGGACTGGGGCTACGCGCCCGAGTACGTCGACGCGATGTGGCGGATGCTTCAGCGAGACCAGCCAGACGACTTCGTGATCGCGACCGGCGAGAGCCACACCGTCGAGGAGTTCGTGGCGGCCGCGTTCGCGGAGCTCGGTCTCGACTGGCGCCTCCACGTCCGGATCGATCCCACGCTGTTCCGGCCCAACGACATCCCGTTCAGCCGGGGCAATCCCGACAAGGCTCGGCGCGAGCTCGGATGGGAGGCCTCGACGAAGTTCGCCGGACTCGTCCGCACCCTCGTCGCCGCAGAGCGCGAGGTGAGACGGTGAGATGCCCGTCCCACGGCTTCGAACCGTGGGACGTGAGGATGCGTCCATGACAGCTCAGAGCCTGCGCGAGCATCTGCGGCGGTATCTTCCCGGCCTCGCTCTCGGCTCCGGGCCCCCATTGCTTCTGCTCGTGTACAAAGCGTTCATCGCCCCACGGCCGTTCTGGGCGCACTTCTACGACCCGGAAATGCTCTACTTCTACGGCGCTCTTCGCATCGCCGACGGCCGGATCCCGTACATGGTGCAGACGCCCGGGGGACCGGTGCATCTCCTCGGAGTGCCTCTCGTCTTCCTGACCGGGCGGGATCCGCTCGCAATCGACAGCTTTCGCCTCCTTGCATACGCGATCATCGCGCTCTCGATCGTCGCGGGGACGGTCCTGCTGCAGTCGACGCTGCTCCGCGACCAGACCACGCTGGTTCAGGCGAGTGCAATCTGGATTGCGTTTGCGGCACCCGAAGCACTCCAGTACATGACGATCTGGAGTCCGGAGTCGCTGTACTTCGCCCTGGGCGCGATCGTGATCGCCGTGATGACCACCGAGTTCGCCAGGCCGGCGTCCTCCTGGCGCAGCGCCGCGACCGGCGCAGCGCTCGGCGTCTGCATCGCCACGAAGATCACGTTCGTGGCGTGGGTGCCGGCGTACGCCATTGCCCTGATCGTGGCGCGGGGCCTTCGCCCGTCGTTCAGGCTCCTTCCCCCGGCAGCGCTCGGAACCATCGCCGGGTTCGCCGCCGCTGCCGCGCCGATCCTCCCGAATCTCAAAGGAATCGTCACCTCACTCGCGACGTTCGCCGCACACTCAGGAACCTACGGGGCAGGCAGCCGGTCCGCTCCCGCGCTGTCCGAGGCATTGGAAAGTCTGGCCGGTGCCGTGGCCGCATCGCGCATCTGGCACTTGCTCGTCGTGCTGCTCCTCGCGGCGGGAATCGTCGCACTCGTACGCGGCCGGGCCCGGCCTCTCGTCGTGTTCGCTCTGGTCGCGACGACGCTCACCTACGCGATCGCGATCCGCGACATGCCGCTCCGCTATCTGCTCTCAAACGGCACGACGCTGATGCTCCTCCTGGTCGTCACGATGGGGACCGTTCATCGCAGGATCGGCGTTGCCCTGCTGGCGATCGCCTCCGCGGCGATCCTGACGAAGGCGGCCGTCAACGACCTGCGGCTGCACACCGCCGTCACGGCGCGGGCGGTGCAAACA
>JBAQWH010000117.1:0-3602 GCA_049298815.1 Thermoanaerobaculia bacterium
GTCTTCCACAGGCGCCTCCGGCGCACGCCGCCCTCGAGAGGCCGAGGAACCCAGGACCCCGAGGAACCGAGGAACCTGAGCACCCCGAGGAACCGAGGGACCCGAGAAACCGCGAGGCCCCCGAGGAACCCGAGGAACCGAGGGACTCAGGGACTCAGGGACCGAGGGACTAGCGACCGAGGGACTAGCGACCGAGGGACCGAGGGACCAGCGACCCTTTGCGTCCGCCCGCGCGGCGTGCTACAAACTCCGGTTCTTCACGGCCTCGAAAGGACTCCTCCATGCGTTATCTCGTCACCGGCGGCGCCGGATTCATCGGTTCGAACTTCATTCGCTTCCTTTTCAAGAAATACGGAGAGGACGCGCAGGTCGTGAACCTCGACAAGCTGACCTACGCCGGCATCCGGGAGAACCTCGCGGAGTACGAGGGGAAGGCGAACTACAAGTTCCTGCAGGGGGACATCGCGAAGGTCGAGGATGTGGCCGAGGCGTACAAGGGCGTCGACGGCAGCGGGATCGACGTCGTCGTCAACTTTGCAGCCGAGACGCACGTCGACCGCTCGCTGATGGAGGCCGGGACGTTCATCGAGACCGACGTCCATGGCGTCCTCGTGCTCCTCGAGGAAGCCAGGAAGCACGCGCCGAATCTCAAGCGCTTCATCCAGATCTCGACCGACGAGGTGTACGGCTCGATCGACACCGGCTCGTTCCGCGAGACCGATCCGCTGAACCCGCGCAACCCGTACTCGGCGTCGAAGGCCGGCGGCGATCGCATGGCGTACGCGTACGCGCAGACGTACGGGATGCCGGTCATCGTCACGCGCGCGTCGAACAATTTCGGGCCGTTCCAGTACCCGGAGAAGCTGATCCCGCTGTTCGTGACGAACGCGCTCGACGATCAGCCGCTCCCGCTCTACGGCGACGGAAAGAACATCCGTGACTGGTTGTTCGTCGACGACCACTGTGCGGCGATCGACTTCCTGATCGAGCACGGCACCAACAGCGAGACCTACAACATCGGTGGCGGCAACGAGCGGGAGAACCGCGAGATCACGCACCGCATCCTCCAGATCCTCGGCAAGCCGGAGTCGCTGATCAAGAGGGTCGCCGACCGTCAGGGTCACGACCGCCGCTACTCGATCGAGATGACGAAGCTCGAGTCGATGGGATTCCGCTGCAGCAACGACTTCGACGCGCAGCTCGAGCAGACGGTCCGCTGGTACGTGGAGAACGAGGCGTGGTGGCGCGGCATCAAGGAGCGCAGCGCCGAGTACAAGGCGTACTACGCGAAGCAGTACGCGAACCGGTAGGTCCTCTGCGGCGGTTCCCGGACCGCTACGCGACGCAGGCGCGGATGTCGGCGACGAGCCGCCCGATGTCGAACGGCTTGGGGTGGATGCGGTAGACCGGGAGGTTGAACTGCCGGAGGATCTCCCCCTCGCCCACGGCCGACGCGATGATCGTGCAGGCGAGCGCTTCGGGGCAGCTTTCCTTCATGTGCTGGAGGACCCCGTAGCCGTCGAGGCGAGGCATCATCAGGTCGAGCAGGACGACGTCGTAGGCCTTCGAGTCGAGACGCTCGACCGCCTCCACGCCGTCGCGCGCGATGTCCACGGAGAGATTCTGCCGCTCGACGATCTTCGCCAGCATCGTACGGATCGGTTCGTCATCGTCTACGACCAGGGCCCTCTTCTTCACATCCACCACCGCCGCTCGCGGTCCAGCAAGAATACTGCCCGTGTGGGACGTGTCCGGATCAGCTGACGGCCGCGATGATCGCGATCGGGATGGCGAAGAGGCTGCCGACCACGATGACCGGGACGATCACGCCGATGAAGACGGCGACCAGCGCGGCCCCGACCGCAAGCACGACGACCAGCTTGACGAGCAGGAGAAGGCCGACGAACGGGAGAAGGAGGAGCTTGAAGGGAAGGACGATCAGACTGACCGCCGCCTTCAGGACCACCCCGACGATCGCGAAGATTCCGATCACGATGGCGCCGACGACGAGAAGTGCAAGCAGCTCGAACATGGGATGCCTCCGGAGCGAGATACGTCGGGAAGCGCGGCAGGTTTACGTTCCGAGGAACCCGAGGAACCCCGAGGAACCCGAGGAACCCCGAGGAACTCAGGGACCCGCCTGAGGGCCCCTCTCCCCGCTGACGCAGAGAGAAGGGCCGCGGCGAAGCCGCTACATCTTCGAGAGGTTGTCGAAATACTTCACGAACGCCACGATGCCGCCGGAGGCCTGCTGCCAGTCGTAGTTCTCGTTCGGGGCGTGGTAGCCGTGCTCGGGGAGTGAAAGGCCGAGGAACATGACCGGCACCTGAAGCACCTTCTCCATCGAGGTGACGGCGCCGATCGATCCGCCCTCGCGGACGAACACCGGCTCCTTCCCCCAGGAGAACTTCATCGCGTCGCGGATCGCGTCGGCCGAAGGCCCGGTGGTCGGCGCTTTGTACGGGAACATGTTGTTCTCGATCTCGATCTTGACGTCCGGGTTGTGCTGTTTGACGAACGCCTTGACGAGCTTCTGCACCCGTTTCGGATCCTGGTTCGGGACGAGGCGGAACGAGACCTTCACCTCGGCCGACGGCGGAATGATGGTCTTGATTCCGGGTCCGGTGTAGCCGCCGACGAGGCCGTGGACCTCGCACGTCGGCAGAGCCCAGATCCGCTTCATGACGTCGAGGGCGTTCTCGGAGCGGATCGATTTGAAGAGGTGGTCCTTCTTGAACTGCTTGACGGTGAAGCCGGAGTTCGCGAAGTCCTTGAGCTCTTCCTTCGACGGCATCTCGACGTCGTCGTAGAAGCCCTTGATCTTGATCCTGCCGGTGCGGGCGTCGTACATGGCGGAGACGAGCTGCATGAGCTCGCCGATCGGGTTGCGCGCCGCGCCGCCGGTCACGCCGGAGTGCTGGTCGGTGGTCCCGGTCGTGAGGCTGAAGGTGAAGCCCTGGAGGCCGCGCAGGCCCGCGGGGCAGGCCGGTGTCGAGCGTGAGACCCAGATGGTGTCGGAGACGAGGAGGTGGTCGGTGGCGAGCTTCTTCGCGTGCTTCGTGATGGCGGACTCGAAGCTTGGCGATCCGATCTCTTCCTCGAACTCCCAGAGGAGGTTCATGTTGATCGGCACGCCGGCTTCACGCGCGGCCTTGATGCCCCAGAGCACGCTCAGCGCGGGACCCTTGTCGTCGGTGGTGCCGCGGCCGAAGTAGCGGTCGCCCTTCTTCGTGAAGACGAAGGGGTCGGTGTCCCACGGCTCGGTCTCGCGTGAGGCCGGCTGGACGTCGAGGTGGTTGTAGATGGTGACGGTGGGCGCCTTGCTGCTGTGCTTGAAGCGGCCGTGCACCATCGGGTGGCCGTCGGTCTTGAGGATCGTCGCCTCGCCGCCCGCCTCGCGGATGAACTGCACGGCGGTCTCGGCACAGCGCTGGACGTCGGCTTTGTGCTCGGGGTCTGCGGAAACGGACGGGATCTCGACGAGCTGTTTGAGCGCGGTTTCGAAGTTCGCGCGCTCTTTGTTTGCCCACGCGGTGAGCGCCTTCTTCTCAATGTTCATGCAAGCTCCTTTGGCGGGGCGCATTGTAGTTTGGAGTGCGGCG
>JBAQWH010000118.1:0-2165 GCA_049298815.1 Thermoanaerobaculia bacterium
GGTCCATGGTCACCATGGCGACGCGGGCTCCGCCGCGGGCCGCGATGCGCGCGGCCTCGGCTCCGGCGTGTCCGCCGCCGATGATCAGGATGTCGGTCATTTCAGTCGTTAGTCGTTAGTGGTTAGTCGTTAGTGGTTAGTAGAGGCGCACCGGAAGGGGCCGGCCACGAGAAACTCGTCAGGGGCGAAAGTCGGAGGTCGAACGTCGTCTACTAACGACTAACCACTAACGACTAACGACTGCCCCAACGTTCCACGTGGAACATCACTTGCCGATACAAAACTTTCCGAAGATCTGGCGGAGGATCTCGTCGTTCGTGATCGCACCCGTCAGGGCGCCGATTGCCGCGGCGGAACGGTAGAGGTCGACCAGCACGATCTGCTCCTCGTGCCCTGCGTCGACCGACGCAATCGCTGCGCCGAGCCCTTCGGCACAGTCCGCCACCGACAGCCTCTGCCGTTCGTTCACCAGCGACCCCTCCTCCGCCACGAACGCCTCGCGGACGAGCCCGTCAAGTTGTTGTAGGAATTGCCTTATGCCAGCACCGGTCTCGGCGCTGATTCCACACGCTCCGGCCGGCGCCCGCGCGAGGTCCACCTTCGTGTAGACGACCAGGACCCGGGCCCGCTCTCCGTCGACGGCCCGCAACTCGGCCTCATCGACCGCGGTCATCCCCTCGGCTGCGTCGACCAGATAGAGAATGACATCCGCCTGGAGCGCGGCGGCCCGGGCGCGCTCGACGCCGATCCGCTCGACGTGCTCGGTTGCCGTGCGAAGGCCTGCGGTATCGGCGAACGTCACCGGCAGTCCTCCGATCTCGACCGTCTCGCGAAGAATGTCGCGGGTCGTCCCGGGGGTCGAGGTCACGATCGCGCGGTCGCTCCCGACAAGGAGATTGAGGAGCGTCGACTTGCCGGCGTTCGGCCTCCCGAGGATCACGGCGGAAAGGCCGTCGTGAGAGGCTCGGCCCCGCTCGTACGTCGCGAGCATCCCGGCGGCGTTGTCTGCCGCGTCCACGAGCTTCCCTCTGGCCTCGCTCCGCGTGATGAACTCGTAGCCTTCCTCGGCGAAATCGAGGGCGGCCTCCAGACGCGAGATCACGTCGAGCAGGGTCGCGCGGATCGCCGACGCCCGCTCGCTCAGCCGTCCGGCCACATTCGTCAGCGACAGGCGAGCCTGGAGCGACGTTCGCGCATTGATCAGATCGGCGATCGACTCCGCCTGCACGAGGTCGAGCTTCCCGTTGAGGACTGCCCTCTCACTGAACTCCCCCGGCTCCGCGAGACGCGCACCGAGGGTGATGCAGGCGTCGACGAGGCTCCGGATCAGCACCGGGTTTCCGTGGATCGTCAGCTCGAGCATGTCGTTCCCGGTGAACGACCGCGGCGCCTCGTAGCGGACGACGACCGCCTGGTCGATCGTCACGCCTTCCATCCTTAACGATGTAAGGGTGGATTGCCTTACTTCCGGCATTCGGCCCGCGAGGGCCTGGATGATCTCGGGGCAGTGCGGCCCGTCCACGCGGACGACGGCCAGCGCGCTGCGTCCGACCGGCGTAGCGGGGGCGACGATCGTGTCGATCGCCGCGCGGCTCACGGCTCCGGCGGCGGGGCCGCCGTCTCCTTCTCGGCTTCGGAGCGGAGAAGGATCGCGACCCGTTTGTAGAACCCCTCGCCCCGCGAGATGGTCGTCACTTCCTCGTCGTCGTGCAGCGCGACGTGGATGATCCGCCTCTCGATCGGCGTCATCGGCGGGAGGAGCTGCTCGCGTCCGTCGATCCGAACGCGCGCGGCCATCTCGAGCGCCCGTTCCTCGAGTTCCTCGATCCGGCGCTCCTTGAACGCGTTTGCATCGAGCTCGATCTCTTTCGTGACCTTGCGGCCGACGAGGGCCTTGTTCGCCAGGACCTGAATCGCATCGAGCAGCTCGCCGTGCTCGTCGACGAGCTGGCGGGTGTCACGCCCGAACATGCGAACGAGGATCTGCGTGTCGTTCTCCGTGGTGCGGACCGTGAGGTCGAAGCGCGCGAGCTCGATGACCTCCTCGCACCAGTCGCGGACGAGCAGCGCCTCCTCCGATTCCGGACCCTGGTCGGGAATCTGCGGCTCCCAGTAGTCGTGGCGATCGGACGAATGCTCGCGCCGGCCGCCTCCGCCCCGCGGAC
>JBAQWH010000119.1:0-1758 GCA_049298815.1 Thermoanaerobaculia bacterium
CCACTGACCACTGACCACTGACCACTCTCGTCTGATATCTTCGCCCCGCCATGAGCCAGGACCGGCTCGACGCGAGCCTCGACATCGACCGGCGATCGGCGGTCGAGATCGTTCGCATCATCCAGGAACAGGACGCCCTCGTCGCGGCTGCGGTCGCGGGGCAGGCCGCGCGGATTGCGCTCGCGATCGACCAGATCACCGAACGCCTCAAGATCGGAGGCCGTCTCTTCTACGCCGGCGCCGGGACGAGCGGCCGCATTGCGATGCTCGACGCCTCGGAGCTCCCTCCGACGTACGGCATCCCCAGCTCGCTCGTGCAGGTGATCATGGCCGGGGGTGAGCGCGCGTACTTCGAGGCCGTCGAAGGGGCCGAGGATGACGATTCCGCCGCGATCGACACGGTCAACCGGCTCGTTACCGCGGACGATGCGCTCGTCGGCATCGCCGCGTCGGGCACGACGCCCTACACCGTGGCCGCGGTGCAGCGGGCGAACATGCTCGGTGCGCTGACGGTCGGAGTCACCAACCGCGCAGGCACGCCACTCGCGAGCCATTCCGACATCGCGATCGTCGTCGAGACCGGCGCCGAGGTGATCATGGGATCGTCGCGCATGAAGAGCGGGACCGCGCAGAAGCTCGTTCTCAACCAGATTTCCACCGGCGTGATGGTGCGCCTCGGGCACGTCTACTCGAACCTGATGATCGACATGCCGGCGACGAACGAGAAGCTGCGCAGCCGCGCCGTCCGGATGGTGGAGCTCGCGGCGGGCATCACCCGACCGGCTGCGGTCGAGGCATTGCGGGAAGCCGGGGGAAACCTCCGTCTCGCGGCCGTGATCGGCAAGCGCAACGTCACGGCCGGCGAGGCGCGGCGGCTCCTCGAGGAGCATGGCGGCGACCTGCGGAGGCTGCTCGAGCCGTGAGTTGTCGCCAGGACCGGCGCTTCATCGAGACCTTATGAGACATCTGTACGGAAGAGCGTTCGTCGACGGAGCACTCCGCGACCAGACCCTCATCACCATCAGCGACGGCGTCATCACCGAGGTCGTTCAGATCGTGGACGCGCCGGAGACGGCGGAGCGGATCGACGGCACCATCGTCCCCGGATTCATCGACATCCACGTCCATGGCGGCGACGGCGCCGACTTCATGGACGCTCACGACGAGCACAACGACTACATCCTCGCGTTCCACGCGCGTCACGGGACGACGTCGCTCGCTGCGACGACGCTGTCCGCGTCGCGAGGGGACCTCCACGCTGCGGTCGAGGCGATCGTGCGCACCGCACAGTCGGGACCGCAAGGCGCCGAGATCGTCGCGGTCAATCTCGAAGGCCCGTTCATCAGCGCCACCCGGGCCGGTGCGCAGAGCGTCGGGGCGATCCGTCCGGCGGACATCCAGGAGCTGTCGGCTCTCCTCGCCATCGCACCGCCCCAACTCTCCTGGATCATGACGGTCGCGCCGGAAGCGCCGGGAGTGCAGCCGCTGATCGAGCACTTCCGCGACCGGGTCGTCTTCTCCATCGGCCACACTGCCGCCGACTACTCCCAAACCGTCGCCGCGCTCGAGTGGGGAGCGTCAAACTTCACGCATCTCTACAACGCGATGTCGTCGCTCCATCACCGCGATCCCGGAGCGGTGGGTGCGGCGCTGACCTCGGTGACCGCGACCGCCGAGCTGATCGCGGACGGCATCCACGTTCATCCCGCAGCGCTTCGCCTCGCGGTCCAGGCGATGCCCGACCGCATCGCCCTGGTC
>JBAQWH010000120.1:0-6162 GCA_049298815.1 Thermoanaerobaculia bacterium
CCGTGGAAGTCCGAAAACCCGAGGAACCGAGGAACCCGAGGAACCCGAGGGACTCAGGGACTCAGGGACTCAGGGACCGAGGAACCAAAACACAACGAGCCGGGGTCTCCCCCGGCTCGTGATGAACTGCGGGACCGCGGCAACTACGCTTCCGGGGCCAGCTCCTCCACGACCCGCGGCACGAGGAGGATCTCGTCGCCCTGCATGGTGAAGTCGATGTGTTCGGGAACTGCGTCCTTGTGGCGGATGAGGTACTCGGACAACTCGTCCTCGATATGGCGCTGGATGGCCCTGCGGAGCGGCCGGGCGCCGGAGTTCGACTCCTCGCGCGCCTTGCCGAGCAGCCAGTCAGCGACCGAGTCGTCGATCGAGATGTGCACGTTCTTGTGGATGAGCGCCTGATTGACGTCGTCGACGAGGAGGCGGCAGATCGAGCGGAGCTCTTCGTCCGGCAGCGAGTTGAAGATGATCACTTCGTCGATCCGGTTGATGAACTCGGGCGAGAACTCCCGCTTGAGCTCCGTGTGAATGAGCTGCTCGGCCGATTTCTGATCGACCGCCTCGCCCGACTCACGGAAGCCGAGGTGGCCGCGGGTCGCCAGGTGCCGGGTCCCGAGGTTCGAGGTCATGATGATGAGCGTGTTGCGGAAGTCGACCTGGTTGCCGAGCGAGTCGGTCAGGATCCCGTCCTCGAGGATCTGCAGCAGCAGGTTCGAAAGATCGGGATGGGCCTTCTCGATCTCGTCGAGGAGGACCACGGAGTACGGATTCCGGCGCACCTTTTCGGTGAGCTGGCCGCCCTCTTCGTGACCGACGTAGCCGGGAGGCGAGCCGATGAGCTTCGAGACCGCGTGCTTCTCCATGTACTCGGACATGTCGAAGCGGATGAGGTGCTTCTGCGATCCGAAGAGGAACTCGGCGAGGCGGCGGGCGACCTCGGTCTTGCCGACGCCGGATGAGCCGAGGAAGATGAACGAGCCCATCGGACGGTTCGGCGAAGCGACGCCGAGGCGCGAGCGGCGGATCGCGCGCGAGATCGCCTTGATCGCCTTGTCCTGCCCGACGATGCGCCGCATCAGGATCTCTTCCATGTTGATCAGCTTCGTGGCCTCGTCGGCCTCGATCGAGGTGACCGGGATGTCGGTCCAGGAGCTGATGATCTCGTCGATGTCCTTCTGGGTCACTTCCATCGTCTCGTCGCCGACGATTTCCCGCTCCTGCTTGAAGCGCTCGACCTCGTCCTTCAGCTCGATCTCACGCTCGCGGAGGAAGACGGCGCGCTCGAAGTCCTTGTCCGAGATCGCCTTCTTCATGTCCTTGACGATGCCGCGGATGTCGGCCTCGAGCCGGCGGAGGTTCTGCGTGTCGGCGACGCGGCGCAACTTCACCTTGGCGCCGGCCTCGTCGAGGATGTCGATCGCCTTGTCCGGGAAGAAGCGGTCGGTGATGTAGCGGTTCGACTGGAAGACGGCCGACCGGATCGCGGTGTCCGAGTACTTCACCTTGTGGAAAGTCTCGTACCGCTCCTTGATGCCCTCGAGGATCTGGAGCGTCTCGTCCTCGGTCGGAGGGTTGACGCTGATCGCCTGGAAACGGCGGAGGAGCGAGCGGTCCTTCTCGATGTAGCGACGGTACTCGCGGATGGTCGTCGCGCCGATGCACGCGATCTCCCCGCGCGAGAGCGCCGGCTTGAGGATGTTCGCCGCATCGAGCGACCCCTCGGCCGAGCCTGCGCCGATCAGCGAGTGGATCTCGTCGATGAAGATGATGATGTCGGGGTTCTCCCTGAGCTCCTTGATGATGCCCTTGAGGCGCTCCTCGAACTGGCCGCGGTACTTCGTCCCTGCGACGATCAGCGAGAGGTCGAGCGACAGGATCCGCTTGTTCGCGATGAAGAGCGGGACGTTGCCGTCGACGATCCGCTGCGCGAGGCCTTCGACGATGGCCGTCTTTCCGACGCCCGGCTCGCCGAGGAGGATCGGGTTGTTCTTCGTCCTGCGCGAGAGGATCTGGATGATCCGCTCCACTTCCTTCTCGCGGCCGACCAGCGGATCGAACTGCTGCTGGTGCGCGATGGCGGTGAGGTCGCGCGCGTACTCGGCGAGGAACGGGAGCTCCTTCTTCTGCTTGTCGGCCTCCCGGTCCTTGAGGATCGCGATCGTCTCCTCACGGACGCCGTAGACGTTGAGCCCCTTCGCGATGAGGATCCGCGCCGCGGTCGAGGTCTCGACCCGGAGAATGCCGATCAGGAGGTGCTCGGTGCCGACGTACTGATGGAGCATCGACTCCGCCTCGTGCGCGGCATACGCGAGGATCTTCTTGGCCTCTTCGGACAACGGCAGCTCGGCCGACGAGGAGATTCGGTCGACGAAGAGCCGGTCGCCTTCGACCTCGCGCCGGATCTGCTCCGCCTTCACGTTGAACCGCGAGAGGACCTCCTTGATGATCTCTTCGCCTTCGCGAAGGACCCCAAGGAGGATGTGCTCGGACTCGATCACACGCGAGCCGAGCTTGGACGCTTCGTAGCGGGCGAAGAAGAGGGCGCGGCGTGCTTTCTCGTTGTATTTTTCGAACATGGCTCAGTGATGTCTCTGCTGCTTCATCTCGAAAATGCGGTCGCAGCGGGCCGCGAGTTCCGGGTTGTGAGTGACGATGACGGAAGTGAGCCCGCGCTTGCGGTGGCACTCCCGCATCAGCTCGAAGACCCTCTCGCTCGTCTCGAGGTCGAGGTTTCCCGTCGGCTCGTCGGCCAGGAACAGCTGCGGGTCGGCGAGCAACGCACGCGCGATCGCAACCCTCTGCTGTTCCCCGCCCGAGAGCTGATTCGGGTAATGGTTTGCTCTTGCGGCCAGCCCGAGCTCGGACAGAAGTCCGGCAGCCCGATCCAGCGCCTCCCTGCCGCTCATCTTCGCGATCCACCCCGGCATCGCGACGTTCTCCACCGCGGTGAACTCGGGGAGGAGGTGATGAAACTGAAAGACGAATCCGACGTTCCGATTCCTGAACCGGGCGAGCTCGTCGTTCGACATGCGCGTGAGCTCCCGGTCCGCGACCCGGACGTCCCCTGAGTCGGGGCGGTCGAGCCCCCCGAGCAGGTGCAGGAGCGTCGACTTGCCGATTCCCGACGGCCCGACGATCGCGAGCATCTCGCCGCGGGCAACCTCGAGCTGCAGACCCGTGAACACCGGCACCGGGACTTCCGCGTTCCGGTACGTTTTCGACAGAGTCTTCGCCTCGAGGAATGTCATCGTGGATCGATTATAAGCACGTGGCGTGCTCAACTTATTTGAGCGTCGTGCGGCGTCCCCTTGCCTCCGGGAGACGTCGACTCTTCCCTCGACCGTTCCGTTCATCGTTCGCTGAGAGCGCTTCTGCAGGCGCCGTCCTGTCCCCTATGCAAAGCGTGCCAGCCTCGGCTGAATGCCGCGGGAAAGACCATCGAATGCGGAAGATCCACGGCCTCCGGGCCGGTTCCCCGGCTTCCTCTTCGCCTCTCGAATCGCGGACAATGCGGCCACTGATGAAAACCGCCGCCGCAGTCCTGATCGGAATCGCCATGACGACCACACTCGACGCAGCCGAGACCCTTCGCCAGTCCCTCGATCGCGCGGTGCGCGACGCCGAGGCGCGCATGATCGAGATCAGGCGCGACCTCCATCAGCACCCCGAGCTCGGGAACCGCGAGGTGCGGACCGCGAAGGTCGTCGAGGCCCGGCTCCGCGAGCTCGGGATCGAAGTCACGACCGGCGTCGCCCACACCGGCGTGGTCGGGGTGCTGCGGGGCGGCAAACCGGGCAAGGTGGTGGCGCTCCGCGCCGACATGGATGCGCTTCCGGTCACCGAGGAGGTCGACCTTCCGTTCGCGTCGAAAGTCCGGACGACCTACAACGGCCAGGAGGTCGGCGTGATGCACGCCTGCGGGCACGACGCGCATACGGCGATCCTGCTCGCCGCAGCCGAAGCGCTCGCGAAGGTGAAGGGTCAGCTCTCCGGCACGGTGAAGTTCATCTTCCAGCCCGCCGAAGAAGGTCCGCCCGCAGGGGAAGAGGGGGGCGCGGAGCTGATGGTGAAGGAGGGCGTGCTCGAGAACCCGAAGGTGGACGCCGTGTTCGGTCTCCACGTCGGATCGAGGGTCGCCAGCGGGGAGATCGCCTATCGCCCCGAGGGGATGATGGCTGCGGTCGACTCGTTCGAGGTGGTCGTCCATGGAAAGCAGACCCACGGCGCGTACCCCTGGCTCGGCGTCGACCCGATCGTGGTCGCCTCGCAGATCGTCCTCGGCCTCCAGACGATCGCGAGCCGGCAGCTCGACAGCACGGTTGCCCCGGCGATCGTCACGGTCGGCGTGATCCGCGGCGGCGTCCGCAACAACATCATCCCCGACAAGGTCGAGCTGATCGGCACCATCCGCTCGCTCGACGCCACGATGCGCGAGGACATCCACGCGCGCATCCGGAGGACCGCCGAGAACATCGCCTCGGCCGCGGGCGCGAAGGCGACGGTGACGATCACGCGCGGCTATCCGATCACGTTCAACGATCCGGCGCTCACCGCGGCAAGCGTGCCGACCCTCCAGCGCGTCGCCGGCCGCGACAAAGTGCTGGTCGCGAACGCCTCACTCGGCGCCGAGGACTTCTCGTTCTACCAGCAGAAAGTGCCCGGGCTCTTCTTCTGGCTCGGGACACGGCCGGATGGCCAGACCGCAGAGGAAGCAGCGTCGAACCACTCGCCGAAGTTCGAAGTGAACGAGAGCGGCATGCTGCTCGGCGCGCGGGCCCTGGCGAACCTGGCGGTGGATTTTCTAGTCGGGAAGTAGATAGGGCAATAGGACCAATAGGACGAATAGGACCTATGGGACCTATGGGACCTATGGGACCTATGGGAACCCACCCGCCCGCGGAACACGCATCGGGTGGGAGGGGTCCTATCGGTCCTATTGGTCCTATTGGTCCTATTGGTCCTATTGTCCTATTCGTTCACCCGAACGATCTCAGGTCCTTCCACACCTTGCTGAGCTCTACCTTCATCCCTCGACAGAGAAAAATCTCGGGATGATCGCGGGACTCCTCGTTCGCGACGTTCCACCGGTTGCGTGCGTGGCCGGCGAGCGTCACCTGTGAGCAGACCTCCTCGAGGTCCTCTCGCTCGGCGCCGAGGACGATCAGGGTCTCCGCATCGTCCCAGCCTCGATACCAGAACGAATTCACGCCGCTCATCGCGCGCGGAAGCCCGAGCGCCGGGCCGTACAGGTTGATCGCGCCGGCCTCGCCGTAGTTGCTCGCGAAGATGCCGGTCCGCACGCGCTCGTCCTCCGGCAACGAGCTCCAGATGCGCGCGACCTCCGCCGTCAGCTCTTCCCACCCGAGCTGTTCCACGAAGTCCCCATTCACGCGGATCGCCGCATTCCATACGGGCGAGCCGACCGGTGCGAGCGGCAGCACCACAAGGGAGCCCGCCATGCCGACGAGCAGCAGTACGGCCGCCGCGACAACGGCAGCCGTCCGCGCCGCCCTGCCCCACCCCGGCCACCACAGACCGAACGCAGAAGCACCTGCAGCGATCAGTGATGGATAAACGGGCGCGGTGTAGTAGCCGCGGCCTTGCGCCACGGCAAAAAGGATCACCGGCACGATTGCCATCACACCGATGGCTCGAAAGCGTCTGAATCGCGAGGAGAAGAACAGAACGGCCAGGCCGGCCGCCCACAGCGGAATCGTCACGGGGGACGCGGCGACGAACAACTGCTCGACCCAGAACCCTTCGGTCCTTCCGATGCGGACGTCGCGCTCGTGAATGTGCTCGAGGAAATCGAGCGAGATCCAGTCGTGGCGAATCTGCCAGAGGATGTTCGGCGCTGCGATCGCAATCGAGATCGCGACGCCGATCCACAGCCATCGGCTCCGCAGGTGCGACCGCAGCGGCGTCAGAAGGACCGCCGCGACGATCCCGGCGATCAGGAACGCGATCGTGTACTTCGTCAGAACTCCCAGTCCGATCACGGCGCCGATCGGCATCCACCACCTCGGATCGTCCGTGGCAGACGCTTCGGCGACGAGCCAGGCGAGGACGACCCACCAGAGGAAGTCGAACGCGACGTACTGGAACATCGCGCTCGTCGCGAGCGAGATCGGGCTGAGTGCGACCGCGACGGCTGTCGCCCAC
>JBAQWH010000121.1:0-4842 GCA_049298815.1 Thermoanaerobaculia bacterium
CCACTGACCACTGGCCACTGACCACTCCCCACTGAGTATGCATCGCTACCGGCTTCCTCGATTCCCTCCGGCCTGTCAGTTCGAGCCGATCGCGCGGCGCGGAGCTCCGGTCGAGGCGCGGCAGAAGTCCGGGAATCGTGCGACCGACGTTCGATGCAAGTTGCTGCAGCAGCAGGACGTGCACCGATCCATCCCGGAGGTCGATCTTCGATGAGTGACAAGACGCACATCAGGTTCGTGTTGTCGCTTACCGAGGGTGGTGTGATCGCTGGATACCCTTCGTTGAAACCGAAAGGACCCTGCCGATGCAAGCCATCCAGTCCCCGAGCCTCGCCGATCAGGTGCGCACGCTGTCCGCGAAGGATGCGGGCCGCGACCGCCAGCTGCACCGTCTCATCGACCTCCATGCAGCGACCGAGGCGCTCGAGGCTCTCCGGGCTGCCGGGGCGCGTGGCGGGGAAGGGATTCTCCCGAAGGCGCTCGCATCGGCGGTCGGTCTGCTCGAAGGGGGATCCGAGGATGCGGTGGCGCTCGACCGGCTCCGGATCGCTGTCTCCTCCCCCCAGTTCCTGGCGCTCGTCCCCGGCCTCGTCGACGAGCTGCGCCAGGCAGCCTCGCTCCGGCCCGACACGGGTGCCTGTACGGTTGCTTCCGCGCTCGAGCTCTGGCTCTGGACGATGAAGCACTTCCGGCTCGCCGAGATGGCTTCCGCCGTCGAGGAGCTGTCCGAGCTCGTCGCCCCGCTGCTTGCGGCGCGCTGCATTGCCCTCACGGCGGGCGATCCGGCGTTCTCCGACGCGGAGCTGCGCGCGGATCTCAGCCACGTGTACGCGGCCCGCACCTCCTCGTCCGCCGCGGCCACCTGCGCCGAGCTCGTGTTCGGCTACCGCCGCCATCTCTCATGGGATGCGGAGGGTTGTGCAACCTGCTACGCCGGCGACGAGGTGGACGATCTCGAAGCGATGCTGCCGGGCATCGCGAGCGGAGCGCGCATGAAGGCCGCCGTCGTCGAAGCCGACGGCTCGCACGCGGCGAAGGCCGGTCCCTGTGCGCGGTTCGACGGTGTGGAGACGTTCATGGGGCTCCGCAACCGACTCGATGGTTGCCTCACCGGCGGGCGGCTCGCGAAGGACCGTGCGGTCGCCTCGATCACCCGTTCAACGACTCCCGCCACCCCGGAAGGAAACACTTAATGGCGTTCGCCCGACTCGACGCAGGCGATCTCGAACTGATCGTCGATACCCTCAAGGACTTCACCGACCGCAACACGCCGCTCGAGCTCCGCATGCAGTGGGACGAGAGCGACACCTGTCCCGCCGACGTCGTTCGCGCGATGCTCGGGCCGGAGGTCGGACTGCATCTCCCGTTTCTCCCGGTGGAGTACGGTGGGATGGGCGGCGGAGCGTATGACGTCTACCGCCTCGCCAGCGAGTTCGCACAGATCGACCTCGGCCTGGCCACTGCGATGCTCGCGGTGGCCCTCGGAACGGACCCGATCCGCGTTGGCTGCACCGGTCCGCAGAAGGAGCGCTGGCTGACCCGCATCGCCAGCGAGGGAATGATCGTCGCCTACGCCGTGACCGAGCCCGAGGCCGGGTCGAACGTCCAGAACGTGAAGACCGTCGCGAAGCCGATCACCGACGCCGACGGCAAGGTGACCCACTACTCGCTCACCGGGGTGAAGCAGTTCATCTCGAACGGGTCGATCGCCGATCTCTACACGGTCCTTGCGAAGACGCCCGGCGGCCCGTCGTTCTTCATCATCGAGCGCGGCACGCCGGGACTCGCAGCGGGCAAGCACGAGGTCAAGCACGGCATCCGCCTCTCCGACACGTCGCAGGTCATCCTCGAGGACGTCGTCGTCCCGGCGGACCAGCTGGTGGGGGAGAAGGAAGGCGATGGGCTCAAGCAGGCGAACGAGGTCTTCGGCTTTACCCGCCTGATGGTCGCGGCGTTCGGACTCGGTGCCGGGACGCGCGCGCTCGACCGGGCGGTCGCGTACTCGAAACAGCGGCGGCAGATGGGCGGGCCGCTCAGCGAGAAGCAGGGGTACACGCACAAGCTGCTCGTGCCGAACAGCGTCCGGCTCGCGGCCGCGCGCGCGTACATCGAGTACGTGGCCGACATGCTCGACTCCGGCGATCACGACCGGCAGACCGAGGGGGCGATCGCGAAGCTCTTCGCAACCGAGATCGGCAATCTTGCCGCGGACGACGCGGTGCAGGCTCTTGGAGGCTACGGCTACTGCGTCGAGTACGAGGTCGAGAAGATCCGCCGCGACGCCCGCATCCTCCGCATCTACGAAGGGACCTCGGAGATCCTGCAGAACATCATCGGCCTCTACCGGATGCGCGAGAGCGTCAGGAGCAAGGGGCGTTTCTACACGTCGATGGCGGAGCAGGTCGAGCCGTTCGAGAACGTCTGCGGGCCTGCCGCGGCAAAGACGGCGCGGTTCCTTGCGAAGGCGCTCGATATCCTCTTCCACAAGAAGCTCAGCCGCCAGCAGCACGTGCTGATGGAGTGCGCCAACGCGATCGCCGAGCTCGAGACCTCGATCGCGCTCGTGCGCGCGGCGGGAATCTCGAACGATCCGCTCCTCGAGGCGCAGTCGCGGGTGTGGGCGTGCGAAGTCGCGATGTCGGTGCCGACCCGCCTCCTCAGACTCTTCAGCGCCACGGCAGCGATCGATGCCGCAACGTTCGCGGAGCTGCAGGTTGTCGCAGATCTGCCGGGCACCATCGCGATGCAGGCCGGCCGTCTCGCCGACATGGACTTCATCGCACGCACCATCACGAGCGACTGACCGCGCGGGGAGTGCGGCGCGAACCTCAGTCCGGAGCGGTGATGGCGCCGTACGGGAAGACCGGCTGACGCGTGCTGCTGCGCGAGACGTGTGCGCTGAAGAACGCGTTGCTCGAGATCACCCCGTCGTACCGGAGCGAGAGGAACGACGAGGGGAGCGTCGCGGAGAACTGGTCCGGCAGATCGGCCACCGTCCGGTCCGTGTACGCCGCGGAGAATGCGTGCGTCCTTCCGATCTGCGCATCGAGCTTCGCGTCGATCGCGTCGATCGACCCGTTCGATGAGGGGGCGAAGCGCGACGAGATCCCTTCGACCATGCTCGCGGAACCGAAGAACCAGAGGCGGTCCTCGATGAGCGTCCCGCCGAGCGTCGCCTCGAGTCCCTTCGTCGCGTTTCCGGTCCGCAGGCCGAGGGAGCCCGTGGGCTTGTTGCTCCCCTTGGCCGACAGGACGACCTGGCCTCCGGACGCGCGGCCGAACTCCTGTCCCACCGCGACTGCAGCGACGAGCTGAACGAACAGCGCGGCAACGAGGGTGCGTCTCGAGAGCATCGGTCCTCCGTGAGCGATCCGTTCGATTCTACGCGCGGAGCGTTCGAAAGTGTCGGAAGCCGTCCGGGGGCGGATCTCCAGGTCCGCAGCCGAAGCGGCGCCGATCGCGGCGAAGCCGCGGCGGCGAGTAGCCGGGGGGTTGAGCGAAGCGAAACCCCCGGAACGACGGCGAAGATCTGTTGCGCCCTGAAGGGGCGCTGGCTCGGTCTGCCGCCAGGTGCCGATTGCTGCGCTTCAGTCCGCCAGGGGGCATGGAGAATCAGCGGACGTCGGTGCATCCTGTAAACGGATCGGGTGGCTGCTGCATCCAACCTGCGAACCGGAAAACAGGGGGACACGTGACGACGATCGCCTGGAACGAGCGTGCGGCGGCGCATCTGTTGCGCCGCGCCGGGTTTGGCGGGACGCAAGCGGAGATCGCGGATGCCGTGGGGCGCGGACTCGATCGGACGGTCGATTCGCTCCTCGACTTCCCGAACGTGAGCAACGATGCACTGGAGGCACGCCTGGGGTCGGCCGCGCTCGACCTTGCGACGCTGAACGGGATCGCCCGCTGGTGGCTGATGCGGATGATCTTCACCGCACGTCCGCTCGAAGAACGGCTCACCTGGTTCCTGCACGATCACTTCGCCACGGCGTTCTACAAGGTGCAGTCGGCCGAGGCGATGCTGAAGCAGAACGAGTTGCTCAGGCAGTCCGCTGCCGGCCGTTTCGACCAGTTGACGCTCGCCATCTCGAAGGACCCGGCGATGCTGATCTGGCTCGACAACTGGCGGAGCCGCAAGGAGAGCCCGAACGAGAACTACGCCCGGGAACTGCTCGAGCTCTTCTCGCTCGGACACGGGAACTACACCGAGGCGGATGTCGTGGCTGCGGCCCGTGCCTTCACCGGTTGGACGCTCGATCGCATCACGCTCACGTACCGCTTCGTCGATTCGTTCCACGATCACGGGACCAAGACGTTCCTCGGCACGAGCGGGGACCTCGACGGCGGCGACATCGTTCGGCTCGCGTGCGGCACGGAAGCGCACGGCCGCTTCATCGCAGCGAGAGTGTTCGCAGCCTTCGCGCACGACCATCCATCGGAGGAACTGGTCGCGCGGCTCGCCCGCATCTACCTCGATGGCGGGACGGCGCTGCTGCCTCTCGTTCGCGAAGTGCTCCTCTCGCCGGAGATGTACGACAGCGCCACCGTGAGATCGCAGGTCAGATCGCCGGTGGAGTTCGCGGTGGCCGCGATCCGGCAGTGCGGCGTCCAGTCCGACCTGACTCGGCAGATCGTCACGGCGCTCAACGCGCAGGGACAGGTTCCGTTCAATCCGCCCGACGTCGACGGATGGACCTCCGGCTTCGGCTGGATCAACTCGGGGGCGCTGCTCAGCCGGATGAATCTCGCGAACACCATCGCTGCCGCAGTCGACTCTTCGGCGGGAGGCACGCCCACCTCCGCGACGGCGCTCGTCGATGCGATGCTCGCGCGACTCGACCT
>JBAQWH010000122.1:0-3160 GCA_049298815.1 Thermoanaerobaculia bacterium
TTCGCTCAACCCCCGGCTACTCGCCGACGCAGCTTCGCCGCGACCTGGAGGTCGACGCGAAGTGCCAAACCCCAGGGCCCCGGGCGTGAGCCCGGGGAACACGCGGCACCACGCAAAGGAGCCGCGGCGCGGCGAAAGAGGCTGCTTCTTTCGCCGCTCCGCGGCTCGTCGCGGTGACTCTGGTTCATCCCGGGGCTCGCGCCCCGGGCTGTACTCTTTCGCCGCTCCGCGGCTTCCTGACTCATGGTGCCTATTCGCCGCTGAGGACTTTCTCCAGCCGCTCCATCGCCCAGTCGATCTGTTCGCGGGTGATGACGAGCGGCGGCGCGATGCGGATGACGTGCTCGTGGGTCTCCTTGCAGAGCACCCCTTCCTTCATCAGCGCTTCGCAGAAACGGCGCGCTCCGCCCGATTCCTTCTTCAGCTCGATGCCGATCCAGAGCCCCCGGCCGCGGACGTCCTTGACGTGCGGCGAGTCGATCTTCGAGAGCCGCCCGAGGAAGTACTCGCCGAGCTCCGCCGACCGCTCCACGAGTTTCTCGTCGACGAGCACGCGCAGCGCGGCGCGAGAGACCGCAGCCGCCAGCGGGTTGCCACCGTAGGTCGAGCCGTGGTCTCCGGGATGGAAGACGCTCATGACTGCGTCATCCGCGAGGATCGCCGAGACCGGGTAGAACCCGCCGGAGAGCGCCTTGCCGATGATGACGACGTCGGGACGAATCCCTTCGTGCTCGAACGCGAAGAGCTTGCCGGTGCGGCCGAGCCCGGCCTGGATCTCGTCGACGATCAGCAGCGCGTTCTTCTCCGTCGTGAGTTTCCGCAGCCCTGCGAGGAACCCGTCGGGCGGGATCACGATGCCTGCCTCGCCCTGGATCGGCTCGACCAGGATCGCGACGACGTTCTCGTCCATCGCCTTCTTCACCGCCTCGAGGTCGCCGTACGGCAGGATCTCGAATCCCGGCGTGAAGGGACCGAAGCCGTCCTTGTACTGCGCTTCGGTCGAGAAGCCGACGATCGTCGTCGTACGCCCGTGGAAGTTGTTCTCGAAGACGAGGATCTTCGCCTTGCCGTCGGCCACACCCTTGACCTTGTAGCCCCACTTGCGAGCGACCTTGATCGCCGTCTCGACCGCTTCCGCTCCGCTGTTCATCGGCAGCGCGCGCTCGTATCCGGTCAGCGTGCAGAGCTCTTCGTAGAGGTAGCCGAGCTGGTCGTTGCGGAACGCGCGCGAGGTGAGCGAGACCCGCCCGGCCTGCTCGATGAGCGCCGCGAGGATCTTCGGATGCGAGTGCCCCTGATTCACGGCCGAGTAGGCCGCAAGGAAATCCATGTATCGGTTCCCCTCGGCATCCCAGACCCACACCCCTTCGGCGCGGCTCACGACGACGTCGAGCGGATGGTAGTTGTGCGCCCCGAACTTCTCTTCCCGGGCGATCGCCTCCAGGGTCCTGTTCTGCGTGGACATGGTGGTCATTTTGTGCGGTTCTCCTGCCGGTTCGGTTCGATGGATGGATCGCCCCGCAGAACGCGAGGCTCCAGCTTTCTACACCATCGGCCTCGGAATGGCAGCGTGTGCAATCACCTTCGCCACGGCCCGCGCGCAGTTGTGGCCGGAGTGTCACCGCCGCACGGCCGATCGGACTTCCCCGGGCCCGGCACTGCACCCAAATTGCACTTCCGCCCCGCAATGTCGCATCCAGAAAGAACGCGCCGCTACCCGGTCGGCGCAGAAGTCACGAAGGACGGTGCCGCATTCCGCGTCTGGGCAGAGAAGCGGAAGCGCGTCGACGTCGTCATCGACGGGAAGAACCACCCTCTCGACGCAGAGCGCGACGGGTACTTTTCTGCGCTCGTTCCGGGAGTCACCGCCGGTGCACGGTACGGGTTCAGGCTCGACGGCGGCTCGAAGGTCTACCCCGATCCCGCGTCGCGCCGGCAACCCGACGGACCGCACGGGCTCTCGGCCGTCGTCGACCCGTCGGCCTTCACCTGGTCCGACCGGGACTGGCAGGGGCCCGATCGCGAATCGACGGTGCTGTACGAGATGCATGTCGGCACGTTCACCGAAGAGGGGACGTGGGCGGCGGCGGAAGAGCACTTCGGGCACCTGCGCGACGTCGGCGTCACCGCGATCGAGCTGATGCCGGTGTGCGACTTCCCCGGCCGTTTCGGCTGGGGCTACGACGGCGTCGGCCTCTGGGCGCCGACCCGGCTCTACGGATCGCCCGACGCCCTCCGGCACTTCGTCGACGCGGCTCACCGCGAAGGACTCGCCGTGATCCTCGACGTCGTCTACAACCACATCGGCCCCGACGGGAACTACTTCAAGGAGTTCTCCGACGAATACTTCACCGACCGCTATGAGAACGAGTGGGGCGAAGCGATCAACTTCGACGGTGAGGGCGCCGGGCCGGTGCGCGACTTCTTCTCGTCGAATGCCGCGTACTGGATCGATGAGTTCCACTTCGACGGCCTGAGGCTCGACGCCACGCAGAGCATTCACGATTCGTCCGACGAGCCGATCCTCGCGGTCATCAGCCGGCGCGTGCGCGACGCGGCGAATGGCCGGAAAACGCTGCTCGTTGCCGAGAACGAGCCGCAGGACATCCGCCTCGTGACCCCTGCCGCGCAGGGAGGCTTCGGCCTCGACGCCATGTGGAACGACGACTTCCATCACTCGACTCGCGTCGCGCTGACCGGCCACACCGGCGCGTACTACACCGACTACCGCGGCTCCGCACAGGAGCAGGTCTCGATGGCGAAGCACGGCTTCCTCTACCAGGGGCAGTGGTACGCGTGGCAGAAGAAGCCCCGCGGCACCCGCTCGATCGGCTGGCCACCGCGGACGTTCGTCACCTACATCCAGAACCACGACCAGATCGCGAACTACGCAGCCGGCGACCGCATCCAGCACTGGGCCGACGCGGGCTCGATCCGCGCCGCAACGGCGCTCCTACTCCTCGGCCCCGGAATACCGATGCTGTTTCAGGGACAGGAGTTCGCCTCGTCGCGTCCGTTCACCTACTTCGCCGACCACGAGCCGAAGCTCGCGGCGCTCGTCGAGAAGGGGCGCAAGGAATTCCTCCGTCAGTTTCCCGCGATGGCGACCGACGAGATGAGCGCGATCCTGCCGGTCCCTCACGACCCGGAAGTCTTCGAG
>JBAQWH010000123.1:0-6653 GCA_049298815.1 Thermoanaerobaculia bacterium
GACGACCTGCTCGCCGAGGCCGGCCGCTGCGAACTCGCGGCGATAGATCGCGGCGTTGCGGCGGCGCCCGGCGTGCCACGATTCGAGGAGCGGCAGTTTGATGTGGAGCATCGCGGCCTGAAGCGCATCGATGCGGAAGTTCCCGCCGACGTAGTGGTGGTGGTACTTCGGTCGAGAGCCATGCACGCGGAAATCGACGATCCTCTGCGCGAGATCGTCGTCGTTCGCCGTGATCGCTCCCGCGTCGCCGAATGCGCCGAGGTTCTTCGACGGGAAGAACGAGAAGCATCCCATCGTGCCCATCGAGCCTGCGCGGCGCCCCTCGTACTCGGAGCCGACCGCCTGCGCGGCGTCCTCAATGATCGGGATGCCGTGCTTCGCGCCGATCGTCAGGAGCTCGTCCATCGCCGCCATCTGGCCGAAGAGGTGAACAGGGATGATCGCCTTCGTTCTGGGCGTGATCCGCTCCTCGACCTTCGTGACGTCGAGGTTGTAGTCGACCAGGTCGATGTCGACGAAGATCGGCTTCGCTCCGACGCGGTCGACGACGCCGGCGGTCGCAAAGAACGTATAGGCCGGGACGATGACCTCGTCCCCTGCGCCGATCCCGAGGACCATGAGCGCCTCGAGGAGGGCATCGGTGCCGGACGAGACGCCGATCGCGTGCTTCGACTGGCAGTAGGCGGCGAAGTCACGCTCGAAGTCCTCGACGCGCTTGCCGAGGATGAACATCTGGGACTCGTAGATCTCCGCCGTCACGCGCAGCGCTTCGTCGCGGATCGTTGCGTACTGTGCTTTGAGGTCGAGAAGCGGTATTGCCATAGCGGCGAAGGATAGCAGAGGGGATTTCCCGGCGGGAGTGATGCGGACCAGGGCCCCAACGGATGGTACGAGGCCCGCGGGGTCCCGGAACGGAGCTTCCGGCCGGCTTCGCGACCTCCCGATCCTCAGCCCTGTTATTCTTCGGCTCCCATGATCGACGAAACGCTGATCCGAGAATCGCTGGCAGCGCGGGAGAATGCATCCGCGCCGTTTTCGAAGTTCAAGGTGGGCGCCGCCCTCCGGACGCCGGAAGGGACGGTCTATCGCGGCTGCAACGTCGAGAACTCGACGTACGGGCTGACGGTGTGCGCCGAGCGCGTGGCCCTCCTGTCGGCGCTCGCGGCGGGCGAACGGAAGTTCACCGAGATCGTCGTCGCGACGCAGAGCGACGAACCGTCGACGCCGTGCGGACCCTGCCGCCAGCTGATGTGGGAGTACTGCGGCGACATCGACGTCGCCCTCGTGAACCTCGACGGCAAGCGCGTCGACTACAAGCTCTCGACGCTCTTCCCTCACCCCTTCAACTTCCTCCCGGAGGAGTAGCCGTGCATCGTCATCTGGCGGCCCTGGCCGCAGTCGCAGTTTCCTGCCTCGCACTCGCGGTTCCCGCCCGGGCGACCGACATCGACATCCTGATCACCGGCGCAACCGTCGTCACGATGGCGGGGCCGAACATCGAGAACGGCTCCGTTGCGATCGACGACGGGAAGATCATCGCAGTCGGCCCCTCGTCGTCGATCGACCGGAAGTACACGGCGAAGACGGTGTTGCGGGCGGGCGGCATGGCGGTGCTGCCGGGCTTCGTCAACGCTCACACCCACGTCCCGATGACGCTGTTTCGCGGCATCGCCGACGACCGTGACCTCATGGACTGGCTGACGAACTTCATCTTCCCGGCGGAAGCGAAGAACGTCGACCGCGAGTTCGTGAAATGGGGAACCCGCCTCGCCGCGGCGGAAATGATCCGCTCCGGCACGACGACCTTCGCCGACATGTACTACTTCGAGTCGGACATCGCTCGCGAGACCAAGGCTGCCGGCCTCCGCGCGGTCCTCGGCGAGACGCTGATCGACTTTCCCGCGCCCGACAACAAGACGTGGGACGAGGCGATCGCATACATGCGGACGTTCGCGAAGGAGTGGAAAGGCGACCGCCTGATCACGCCGGCATTCGCTCCGCACGCGCCGTTTACCGTCTCGGCGGATCACCTCCGCCAGGTGCGCAGCCTCGCGACCGAGCTCGGGATCCCGATCCTGATCCACGTCTCCGAGACGCGGGACGAGCTCCGGCAGGTCGCCGAGCGGAGCAACGGCCTGACTCCGGCCGCGTACCTCGATTCCCTCGGGTTCCTCGGCGACGACGTCGTCGCAGCTCACGGTGTCTGGCTCACGCCCGACGAGATCAAGACGTTCGCCGCGAAGAAGGTGGGCGTCGTCCACAACCCCGAGAGCAACATGATGCTCGCGTCCGGCGTTGCGCCGGTGGTCGAGATGATCGCCGCCGGCATCGACGTCGGCATCGGCACCGACGGCCCGGCCGGCTCGAACAACAACCTCGACATGATCGAGGAGATGGCCTCGGCCGCGCGGCTCCAGAAGGTGATGAAGCTCGACCCGAAGGCGCTGAGCGCGCGCAAGGTGCTCGAGCTCGCCACCATCGGCGGTGCGCGCGCTCTCGGGCTCGGCGACCGGATCGGCACGCTCGAAGCCGGCAAGCAGGCCGACGTCATCATCGTCGACCTGCAGAGCCCGCAGGCTCAGCCGGTCTACTCGGTCGAGTCGGCGATCGTCTACGCCGCGTCGGGCGACGCCGTCGTCACCACGATCTGCGACGGCCGCGTGCTGATGCGCCGCGGAAGAGTGCTGACCGTCGACGAAAAGCAGACGATCGCCAAGGCGGAGGAGTACAGGAAGAAGATCCTGTTGAGCCTGGAGCAGTAGAGAAAGTGCTTTCTGCATCGTTGCGGCGCGTTCTTCGCGCCATCCCGTTCGTACTCGCCGCGTGCACGACCACTCCCCCGCGGGAGGCGGCGCCGGCACCCCAGCCCTTCGTTCCGGCCGGCGCGGCAAAGCGCGTCGTCCTGATCTCCTTCGACGGACTCGGCGCCGACGCCCTCGCTGAGCAGGTGGGACTGCGCGCGTTCGAATGGATGCGACAGGCGGGCACCGCGGCGCGCGTCGTCACTGTCAACCCGACGCAGACCTCGGTCGCGCACTCGACGATCCTCACCGGCGCGGCAGCGGACCGCCACGGCATCGTCGCCAATCGCTTCCACCTGCCCGGAACGCCGTTCACCGAGACGTCCCACGGCCTCAACGTCGACCTCTCCGCGGAAACGCTCCTCGAAGCCGCGCGGCGGCAGGGCAAGCGCGTCGGATCGCTGGCGTTTCCGACGATCGACGGCAGGACCGCGCGGCGCACCGCCGACTTCGGCCTGTACTGGTCGCAGCCGGTCCTCCGTCCCCATACCGTCTCGCTCGCACGCCGCAACTTCCGGGGCGAGTGGGTGCCTCCGACCTGGACCCGCCGGGAGCCGCCGTATCCCTCCTTCAGCCCCGTCATGCGCGCACGGGTCGACTGCGGCCGCGGCCTGACGCCACCGATGGACGTGCAACTCGTGGTCTACGACACGACCGACGACCGGCGCGAGAACTACGACGCGCTGATCGTGGAGGCGTCGGGTCACGAGGTGCCGGTCGACGCGCGCGGCTGGTTCGCGCTGACCCGGCGCGCCGGCGACGACCTGCAGGGCTCGTGGTCGCGCATCGTCGCGATCGAGCCCGATCTCTCCAGCGCGCGGGTCTATTGCGGTTCGTTCACGACGACTTCAGCGTACCCGGCAGCATTCCGCGCGATCGTCGAGGAGGAGGCGGGCTTCTGGCCGGGCGAGCCTGATGCTGCTGCCGGCGCCGAGATCTTCCGGGAGCAGGTCGACCGGTTCTCGAACTTTTTCACTCGAGTCCAGACGGCGGCGATCAGGCGGATGCCGTTCGACCTGCTGCTCGCCTATCAGCCTCATGTCGATGAGTCATCCCACTCGTTCCTGATCACGCGAACGTCGCAGAAGTCGTACACGGCGGAGTCGTCGGCCGTCGCCTCGGGCGTACGCCGAGGGGCCTTCGAGGCGACCGACCGTGCGATCGCCTCGACCGCAGCAGCACTCGATCTCACGAACGACGCCCTGGTCGTCGTGGGCGACCACGGCCTGACTCCGGTCGATACCGAGCTGCGCGTGAACAGGCTGCTGGCCGAGAACGGCTTTCTCGAGCGTTGGCGTGCCTTCGCTTCCGGCAACGTAGCGAACGTCTATCGAACGGCCGGCAGCAACGACGAGACGACGAAGGTCGCCGAAGTCCTTCGCAAGTCGGGGTTCTTCGAGCTGGTGAGGATGAAGAACGCGTCATCGCACCCGAACAGCGGCGACATCGTGGCGACGTCGTATCCGAACGTGATGCTCACCCCGTCGAGCGAAGCCCCGCTCACGGCACAGCCGAGGGAGAACGGAAGCCACGGCGCACTGAACACGCATCGCGAACTGCACACGGTGTTCTTCGCCGTCGGTGCCGGAGTGCCGAAGCGCGACGGCGGGGAGATCCCGCAGACGAAGATCGCGCGATACGTGTCGACCCTGCTGGGGATCGGCGCTCCGAGCTCAGCGGAGTAGGCGCGCAACGATGTCATCCTGAGAGGCTGTGCAGGAAATGCTGCGGCAGGTCACCACAGAGACACAGAGGACACAGAGGCGCACAGAGGTGGTCGCGTGCGGTTCTCGCTCCGTGAACCTCTGTGCCCGCTATGCCTCCGTGGTGGCTGTTCGCAGTTTTATGCACAGCCTCTGAGCCGGCGGAGCAACCCTTCGACTCGCGCTGCGCGCTCGCCTTCGCCGTCCTCAGAACTGCTCGAGCACCTGCGGGAAACGCCATCGCGCTTGGCGGATCTCCTCGTCGAGCAGCTCCTTTTCGGGAGCATCGGCGAGCTGGGGCACCTCCCAGTTGGCCATCCACAGCGGGTTCATGTACGGGAGCACGGCGATGTGCTCGAGCCGGTACGGGAGGCCGAGCTCGGTGAAGCGGCCATTGAGGTAGGCGACGACGTCCTTAGACGTTGGGTAGTTCTCGCTCATCGATCTCCAGCTCTTTCATCTTGGCGCCGAGGGCGCGGGGGGTGATGCCGAGAAGCTCGGCGGCGGCGGTGCGAGACGGTGCGGTGCGAAGGGCGTCGGTGATCCTGATGCGCTCCACGTGACGCGCTGCCCGCTCGGTCGCTTCGGTCAGGGTCCCGGTCAGGTCGAGGGCATCGCGCAGGGCGTCATCCGGCATGCCGATGACGCCGAACCGGACGTCCCGCACCTCGATGGAGTCGCCGTCGCAGAGGATCGCTCCGCGCTCGATGCAGTTCTGCAGCTCGCGGATGTTCCCCGGCCAGTCGTGCTGCCGGATCGCGACGCGCGCAGCGGCCGACATCGTCAGCCGCGGGCGGCCGAGCTCGCGCGCGAACCGCTGGAGGAAGAAGTCGACGAGCGGCTCGATGTCCTCCTTGCGGGCCCGCAGCGGCGGGATGACCAGCGGGAACACGCTGATGCGGAAGTAGAGGTCCTCGCGGAAGGTCCCGTTCCGCACCGCGTGCTGCAGGTCGCGGTTCGTCGCCAGGATGATCCGCACGTCGACGTCGAGCACGACCGAGCCGCCGATCCGCTGGATGCGCCGATCCTCGATCACGCGGAGGATCTTCGACTGGACGCTCGGGCTGAGCTCCCCGATCTCGTCGAGGAAGATCGTCCCTCCGTCGGCCAGTTCGAACTTGCCGAGCTGGCGGCCGACCGCTCCCGTGAACGAACCCTTTTCGTGGCCGAAGAGCTCGTTCTCGATGAGAGTCTCGGGGATCGCCGCGCAGTTGATCGCGACGAACGGCCGGTCTCGCCGCGGCGAGAGCTGATGGATCGCGCGTGCGAACAGCTCCTTGCCGGTCCCGGACTCCCCCATCAGCAGAACCGACGCGTCAGTCGGCGCCACGCGCTGGATCGCGTGCGACACCTCGATGATCCGCGGCGACTCGCCGACGATGGCGGGCAGCCGGTGAAGCTTCTGGAACTCCTCCTTCAGCAGGAGGTTCTCGTGCCGCAGACGTCTCTGTTCGGAGCAGCGGTGCAGGAGGATCGAGAGGTGATCGAGGTCGATCGGTTTCTGGATGAAGTCGTACGCCCCGAGTTTCATCGCTTCGACCGCATTCTCCACGGTGCCGTAGCCGGTCATCACGATCACCGGGCAGTCGGGATCGCTCTCCCGGGCCTGCCTGAGCACGGCCAGGCCATCCGCCCCCGGCAGGCGCAGATCCGTGAGGATTGCGAGGTACCTCCGCCCTTCGGCGAGCCACCGCGTCGCGACCGATCCGTTTGCGGCGACGTCCGCCTGCAGACCTTCGCTGACGACCGCCTCGCGCAGCATCTCCGCGAGCGATTCCTTGTCCTCGACGATGAGCAACCGATTCATCGCTGCCTGCTCACGACCTGCTGCCCTCGCTCCTGCGCTCGCGCGAGAGCCTGATCAGATCGCGAATGCCGACGAACAGGTGGACCAGCCCGATGCCCGAGACGAAGCCGCGCATGAAGGGATTCTCGAACAGGATCGCGAGTTGCGCGTTGTCGTGCAGGAAGGCGTTGAACGTCCAGAAGCGGGTCCACGGGATGACGATGAAGAAGACGCCCGCCTCCACACAGTAGAGCGCGAAGAAGAGTGGAAGCGACATTCGGCCGCTATTCTAATGAACGGGCGCACGGCATTCGCGTGTCGTTTGTCATGAAAACGAAAGGACCTCCGCGAACGGAGGTCCTT
>JBAQWH010000124.1:0-3287 GCA_049298815.1 Thermoanaerobaculia bacterium
CCACTGACCACTGACCACTGACCACTTAGACACCACCGACCGAACACCGGACGACAACCAGACCATGGTCGCAGACCCGAACAGCACTCTGTACAAGTCGAACGATCCGACGGGCGAGGCTGCGCGCGCGCAGCGCCTGGCGGAGCAGTATGGGTTCCCGTACGTCGACCTCGAGCACTTCCAGGTCGACCACTCGCTCTTCCGCGACATCCCACTCGACCTGATGATCCGCTATCAGTTCATCCCGGAGCATCGGGAGGAGGGGGAGATCGCGATCGTGGTCGGCGACCCGACCGACGTGCTCAAGCTCGACGAGCTCGAGCTGCTCCTCGGCGCGCCGCTCCGGGTGAAGGTCGCCTCCCCTGCGGCGATCCGCGACAAGCTGCAAAAGTCCGAGTCGACCCAGCGCGTCCTCGACGAGGCGACCGAGGGCTTCCGGATGCAGCTCGTCGGCGAGGACGAGGAAGGCGAAGAGACGCTGACGATCGATTCGATCACGAATCAGGAGTCGTCGCCGATCATCAAGCTCGTCGACTCGATCGTCTTCAACGCGATCCAGCGCCGCGCCTCGGACATCCACATCGAGACCCGCGACAACGAGGTCGTCGTCAAGTACCGGATCGACGGCGTGCTCTACCAGGCGCTCGACCCGATCGACAAGCGCCATCACTCGACCATCATCTCGCGCATCAAGGTCATGTCCGAGCTGGACATCGCCGAGAAGCGCGTCCCTCAGGACGGCCGCTTCAAGCTCCGCATCACCGGCCGCACGATCGACTTCCGCGTCTCCATCGTCCCGACCGCCCACGGTGAGGACTCGGTCATCCGAATCCTCGACAAGGAGTCGATGTCGAAGGAGTTCAAGAGCCTCCGCCTCGACATCCTCGGCTTCGACGAGGCGATGCTCACGCGGTTCCGGAAGTTCATCAAGGAACCGTACGGGATGGTTCTGGTCACCGGCCCGACCGGCTCGGGTAAGACGACGACGCTCTACGCGGCGCTCTCCGAGATCCAGTCGCCCGACGACAAGATCATCACGATCGAGGACCCGGTCGAGTACCAGCTGCGCGGCATCACGCAGATTCCGGTCAACGAGAAGAAGGGGCTGACGTTCGCGCGCGGCCTCCGCGCAATCCTCCGTCACGACCCCGACAAGATCATGGTCGGTGAGATCCGCGACGAGGAGACCGCGCAGATCGCCGTGCAGTCGGCTCTGACCGGCCACCTGGTCTTCACGACGGTCCACGCGAACAACGTCGTCGACGTCATCGGCCGCTTTCTCAACATGAAGGTCGACCTCTACAACTTCGTGTCGGCCCTCAACTGCGTGCTCGCGCAGCGCCTCGTGCGCCGCATCTGCGAGCACTGCAGGCACCAGGTGACGTATCCCGATGCGTTCCTCGTCGAGTCGGGCCTCGATCCGGAGCAGTTCCGCGGTGCGGAGTTCTTCGAGGGGGCGGGCTGCCTCGAGTGCAACGGCACCGGGTTCCACGGGCGTTCTGCGATCTCGGAACTTCTCGACTTGTCGGATCGTATTCGAGGCATGATTCTCGACCGGCGTCCCGCCTCCGAAATCACCAAAGCTGCGAAGGAGGAAGGGATGACCTTCCTGCGCGAGTCCGCCCTCCTGAAAGTCAAAGAAGGAAAGACGACGCTGCGAGAGATCAACAAGGTCACCTTCGTCGAATAGCCATGCCACGCACGTTTCCACCTGACGTTCTCGTTCTCGACTCGGACTCGCTCCTTCACGCGCGGCTCTCGCGCGGCCAGAAGGGGCTGCGCGTGGTGCAGTCGCGGAAGTACGCGCTTGCAGCGGAGACGTTCACGCCGTCCGTCGTCACCCCCGAGTTCGCGGACGGGGCCGCGCTCACCGAAGCGCTGCGCCGCCTGCGGCTCGACAGCGGCAAGTGGGACAAGGCGTCGCTGCTCCTGCCCGACTCGTGGTTCCGCATCAACATCATCGAGCTGCCCTCGCTCCCCACGCGCCCCGACGAGGCGGCGCAGATCGTCCGGTGGGCGCTCAAACGGACGCTCCCGATCTCGCCGGACCTCCTTCGGATCTCGTACGAACCGGTCTCGCGCAACGGTCACGGCGTGAAAGTGATCGCGGTCAGCGCGGTCGACGCCGCGCTGTCCGCGCTCGAGGAATCGCTCCGTCGCGCCGGCATCGAGGTGGTGCTCATCGAGCCGGTCGGCCTGAACATCTGGAACGCCATCGCGGTCCGCGAGAACGATCCGGGAGCGATGCAGCTGTTCATCTATGCACGCGCCACGGAGTTCACGACGGCGGTGTTCCGCGGGGGCCAGCCGCTGTTCATCCGGTCGCGCAACCTCTCGGGTGCACGTTCCATCCATCAGGAAATCCGTCTTTCCGCAAATTATCTCCGCGAGCTGCTCGAGACCGACGCGATCGCGTCCTGCTACATTGCCGGCGACATGGCGGATGACGACCTGCAGGCGACGCTGGCTGCCGAGTTCAAGACGCAGGTCCGCCCCGTCGTTCTCCGCGATTTCGTGGAGGAGGTGCCGATGGGGTCGTCCGGCCACGATGCCGAGCTGACCGCCTGCACGGGAGTGTTCACCGGGTGAAGCCGATCCATCTCAATCTCGCGTCGAGACCGTACCGCGACTATCGCCCGGTCTACGCGGTCGTGGCCGCGTTGTCGCTGCTGATCGCGTTCCTGATGCTCAACAACGTCGACACGTACTACCGCTACATCCACGACACGCGGGCAACGCGGGCGAAGATCGCCTCTGCGAACGCCCAGGCGGCGCAGGAGCGCCAGCGGAACGAGACGGTCAGCCAGCAGCTCCGCCGGCTCGACCTCGTCCAGCTCGACGCCCAGACGCGCTTCATCAACGAGAAGCTGCAGCAGCGGGCTTTCTCCTGGAGCATGCTCCTCGACGAGCTCGAGTCCGTGCTCGCCGACGACGTCCGGATCCTCTCGATCGCGCCGAGCTTCGAGAAGAACGGCCAGATCGCGCTCGGAATCAGCTTCGAGGCGAAGTCGTCCCAGGGGATGATCGCCACGATCGACGCGATGAACCGCGATCCGCAGTTCAAGAATCCGTTCCCGTCGAGCGAAACGTTGACGGACGCCGGGAACTACACGTTCGGCCTGTCGGTCCAGTACCTGCCGCCGACGCAGAAGCTGGTGGTCCGATGATCTGGCGCGAGAAACGGATCCTGCTGATCGTGCTCGGCGTGCTGCTGGCCGCCAACACCGTCTTCTTCTTCACCTATCGCGTGCAGTACCAGAACCGTCTCGACGCCCTCGAAGCCGACC
>JBAQWH010000125.1:0-2655 GCA_049298815.1 Thermoanaerobaculia bacterium
CTCCGGAGCCGACCGCGTCGGAGCTGATTCACTCGATCGTCGGGCAGCATCACCGCGCGAGCAGCGTCGACCTCACGTCCGCTGCAGTCCGTGTCGCCGGTGCCGCGCAGTCCGAGAAGGTACGGCGGATCGGCCGTCTCCTCGAGTCGATCGACGCGACACTCCGCCGCCACATGGAGCGCGAGGAGCAGGAGCTCTTCCCACGGATCGAGCAGCTCGAATCGCAGGAGCAACGCGTCCGGGCGGGATCGATCAGCCGGGCCCTGCTCGTCGAGTTCGTCGAGCACGACGTCGTGGCGGAGTGGCTCGGCAAGCTGTGGGAGCTGGCGCTGCAGCTCAACCGCGACGAGGACCCCGACGGCGAGCTGTTCGAATCACTCGCCGCGCTTCACCGCGACCTCAACCGGCACATGCACGCCGAGAACAACGTGCTCATTCCGATCGTCGTCGACCGTGAAGACCGCAACAAGCGGCTCGCTTCAGGCCGGGACGAGATGCGGCACTAGAAGAAGTAAGAAGTAAGAAGTAAGAAGGGGGGCGGGCGGGTTTCATACTTCATACTTCATACTTCCCACTTCTCTTCTGCTGTGCGCCTGAAGCCATTCGACGGCGCGGTCGGCCACGTCGGTTGCGGCCTGCGGACGGTCGAGCTGCTGGGAGGATCCCGAGACGATCGTGATCTTCTTCGGTCCGCGGAAGAGGCGCGCGTCGTCGGCAACGCTTCCGACCATTCCCGTCGGCTCCTCTTTCGCTGTGATCATGAGGACCGGAGCGTCGACCGATGCGGCGGCGGCGGCGGCGAGGTCGATTCGTGGAGAGTTGAGCACCACCGAGAAGAACGCGCCGTCCTTCGCCTGAACGATCAGGCCGGCCGCACCGACCGCGCCGTTCGCGAAGAGCGCCACCGGAAGATCGACCGTCTCGGGCGTGCGGCCGAGCCACCGGGTGATCTCTCGGATGCGCTCCGCGAGAAGCTGCAGGTCGAGCCGGAAATGGCCGGTTCGCGCGTCGAACTGCTGCTCCTGCGGAGTCAGAAGATCGGCGAGGAGGCTGCCGATGCGGGACTCCTCGAGCCGCTGCGCCATCGCCCGGAAACCGGCATGGTCGAACGACCCCGACGTGGAGGCCAGGAGCACGATCGACTGGGCGTTCTCGGGAACCGTGAGGCGCCCGTCGAGCATCGTCTTCCCTGACCAGATGAGGACAGGGTCGTCTTTCACAATGTAGGAAGTCACGCTGTCAACGTAGGCGCCACCCGGGTCTCTGCGAAGGAGACGTGGGCGGCGCGGGTGTGACCGCAGGCACGAGCGCCGGGACTTCTGCGGACCACGCGGCCCGGTTCGGGTCCGGCGCCATCCTCCGGAGCGCTCCTTCACGCCTCCCTCATGTGCCCCGCGTCACTCGCTGGGAGTGGGCGGCGCCGCTGCCGACTTCGCCTGCGTGGCGAAGACTGGCTGCGGAGGCAAAAAGATGCGTGTCAAAGAGATCATGAAGCGCGACGTCTGGACCATCACCCCTGACCAGCCGCTGTCGGCCGCCGCCGAGCTGATGCGCATTCGAGGCATCCGCCATCTGGTGGTCCTGCAGCGCGGTGTCACCGGGGTCATCTCCAATCGTGACATGGTCGGTATTTCGACAGGCGAGCTCGCCCAGGTGCAGGTCGGGGACGTCATGGAGCGGCACTGCGTGACCATCACACCGGAGTCGACGATCGTTCAGGCCGCGAACAAGATGCGCGGTCACAAGATCGGCTGTCTGCCGGTCGTGGAGAACGAAAAGCTCGTCGGCATCATCACCACGACGGACCTGCTCGAGCAGATCGCGCGGGCTCCAGGGCCGCGCCGCAGCGTGCGCGACCACGGATCGAAGCGGAGGAGTCTCAACGGCTGATCGTTCCTCGCGGAGCAGAAACGAATGCGGCGCACGTCCCGACGGGGCGTGCGCCGTTTGCGTTTCAGCGGAGGTAGCAGCGCTCAGTGCGAGTGACGGATTCTGCGCGGCACGGCCGACACTTCGCGCAGCAGCTCGCCGGCCTGGCGCTCGGCCAGATGCTCGGCCATGTCGGTCATCGAGATCATCCCGACGATCTGCTCTTCCTCGTCGATGACCGGCAGCCTGCGGATGTGGCGGGACTCCATCAGGTGGACCGCGCGCTCGACGCGGTCATCCTCGTGCACGAGGATGAGGTTGCGCGTCATCACGTCGGCGACGGGGAGTGTCTTCGGGTCGGCCCCGGTCGCCACCCCTCTCGTGACAATGTCGCGGTCGGTCACGATTCCGACCACGCGCGTGCCGTCGCAGATCGCGATGGCGCCGCAGTCGTTGTCCGTCATCAGCTTCGCCACGCGGGCCACGTCGGTCTCGGGCGAGCAGCAGATCGGATCCAAAGCCATGAGTTCCCTGATGAGCATCGTTCCTCCAGATCACGTGAGGCATTGACCGCGCACGTCTTCCGGCGGCGCGGAACTGATCGGTCGAGGTTGAAGGCGCGCCGCCCTCGCGGCGCGTCAGGGCAGGCCGTCCGGCACACCGCACGACTTCGCGGGCCGGGGCCAGGGTGGAGAACCGGGGAGGCTCCCATCCGGCGAGTGTCGCCGGACGGGACGCCCCCGACGGTGACCGACTCGACCTCGAAGCCCAGCACAGACAGCACGG
>JBAQWH010000126.1:0-1654 GCA_049298815.1 Thermoanaerobaculia bacterium
TCGTCGCCTTCAACGTGGTGAACATGTACAGCGACGTGGTTCGCTCGATCTGGAACGTCCTGACGGCATTGACAGAACCTGTGCTTCGCCCGATTCGTGAGGTCGTCCCGAGCTTCGGAGGCCTCGACATCTCGCCTGTCATCTTGATACTGCTGATTGTCCTGATCCAAAGAATTATCTATATGTACGTATATCCGAATGTATTCTGAACGCAGTGACGTTCGCCGAGACGGCGACCGCCATCGCCGGCTGGTCAGTGCCCTGGCAGCGCTCCGCGAGCACGACGACTCCCGCAGCGTGGCCGTGACGAGCCTCCCCTGGAGCCTGCGCGGCGATCACCTGATCCTCACGGTACGCCTGACGCCCAAAGCCGCGCGCGACGAGATCTCCGGGGTCGGTCACTTGTCCGACGAACGTGCGGTCTTGCAGGTTCGCGTACGGGCATTGCCCCAGGACGGGGCGGCGAACGAAGCTCTGGTCAAGGTTCTCGCCAAGGCCCTGCATCTCCCGACGACGTCGGTTCGGCTCGAATCGGGAGCGACAGGTCGCGTGAAATGCCTGCGCCTGATCGGGGACCCGAGGACGATCGAGGAAGCGCTCGGGAAGGCGGCCAGGCTCGCGTAAGCCTACGCCGGCACCTTCGGCGGCAGCATCCTTCGGCGGCGGCATCCTTCGTCGGCATATAAGTTTCGCGTGCCGACATGTTGTCGCAGGACCGCGGCTCCCTGGACATGGTGCCCCACCACGCATTATATGACGAGCATGCGCGAGATCGCTTCCCTTCGCTCCCTAGAGCGCCCCCGTCGGGGCTGCGGACGGTTTCTGGCGCAGATCGCGCGGATCGGCATCGCGCTCGTCTTCATCGCGTCCTCGCTCGGCGTCCATTCCGCGCTCGCACGCGCCGAGGTGCCGGGCGCTCCGGGGATCACGAGCTGCGTGCTCGACATCGACCATCAACACGACGACCATCCGGGCAGCGTCTCGGCGATCGAGCATGCGGTTCATCTCGCGGGCCATCTGACCGGTGTGGTCGAACCGGCTCTGCTCGCCGTCATGACGCTCGATGCGACGCGTGCGCGACATCCGATCCCAGCCGACGCACTACCGCGATCGACGACCCTTCCCGCCCCCGCCGAGCCGCCCCGCGCCTGACTACCGACGAGATCGGGCGTCCTGCGTTTTCGTCGCGCCCATCGCTTTGACTCTCGTCAATATGCCTCCGCTCCCGTCATGCCACGACCAGTGCATGTTACGAGGAACGAGGAACGAGGTTCGACGCCGCGGGACGCGCGACAGGTGCGTCCTAGGCACAACCCGAGAGCCAGCGGAAGCCGACAGCGCGAGATATCGCCTCCCGTCGCCCGCACCAGGTGCAGCCATGATGTTCAGGGTTTTTTGCTTCCTTGCCGCGCTCGGTCCGGCGACGGCGATGGCCGATCATGACACGACGCAGGCGGCGATGGGCGCGGACGGGGCCGGCGCCGGCGCCGTGGACCATGGCGCACACGATCACGGCGCCGAGACCATCAAGCTCACTCCGGCGCAGAGTGCGGCCTCGCGAATCGCGGTGATGCCCGCCAGTGCGGGCCCCCTGTCTCGTCGTCTGACCGTCCCGGGCACGATCACGCTCGACACGGACCGCATCGTGCGCGCC
>JBAQWH010000127.1:0-2239 GCA_049298815.1 Thermoanaerobaculia bacterium
GTCTCGCACTGCCACGGCAGGGTCGTCACGCTCGCGGGAATCGGTGCGACGCTTTCCTCCTCCACATGCAACTGAACCGACCGCTGCTCGATGTCGGGGGTCTCGACCGGAACCGCCGCCTTATCGAGCACTTCCTTCGCATCTTCGATCGACGCGCAGGGCGTCGTTCCGGTCGCCGCGTCGATCGCGTACAGCACGAATTTCTGACTCCGGTCGTTCTCGGGCAGAGGCGGCGCGATCACCACTCGCCCACCCGCGGTGGTCAGGACGTTCGGCGGGAGAAGAACCGACGGGGTGAGCGCGCGGGTGAACCTGCGGCTCCACAGAAGCGAACCGCTCGCGTCGAGCCGCAGCACCACGGGTCCGGGCTGCCGGCCGCGAGTGTCGGCCAGAGCGAGGATGCTCCCGTCGGCCTCGACCGCCAGGGCGTTGACGCGCGACTCCGACGTGCCGACCCTCTGCCAGCGCGGCTCTCCCTTCGCGCTCACGGATGCGACGAAGGGGTGAGCGAAGCTCGAACCGGCCGCGATGATCGTCCCGTCCTTGGCCACTGCCACGGCTTCGAATCGACGGCTGCCGGTGAAGGTCTTCTGCCATTCCACGCTTCCATCGCGGGCGATCTTCACGAGCCACGCCCCGCCGCTGTTCCTTCCAGCCGCGACACATCCCCCATCCGCGGTCGAGCGGACGGCACTGAGCGACTCCGTCCCCGAGAGATTGAGGATGAGACCCCAACGCGGCCGGCCCTGAGAATCGAACCGGAACAGGACGGCGGCTGACGCTACCTCGCCGGCCGCAACGACGTCCCCGTCGGGCGCACCGTCGACGCTCCAGATCACGTAATGGGCGTCAGACGGCGTCACGTACGTCCGGGACCATCCGACTTCGAGCGACGCATCGAGCCGCGCCAGAGCCAGGAATGGTCGTCCCTGGCCCGGAAGCGGGGAGACGAGCCCTCCCACGTACAACCCGGCCGGCCCGGCTCCGCTGAACGAGATGCCGCCGGGCCACCGCCTGGCCGCCTTCACCGTTCCCTCCTCCCCGACCGTGAAGACGACTGACTGGGTGATGACGGCAATCTCCCCGTGCGGAAGCGCAGCAAGGCGGGTGGCCATGGCAGGGCCTCGGGTGTCGTACCGTCGCGCCCAGGCCGCGCCGGCGTCACACGGAGGGACGAGCAGCACCGCCGCCAGGAAGGAAAGAAGGAGGAGTGCAGGCTTTGTCTTCACGGCTTCACCTCTCACGAGCGGCGGGAGCGCGGCCGGCGCTGGATCCGACAGGGACGCCGGATTGTCAGCGAACCCCGAGAAGTGCCGAGTGATCGCTGCCACCGTGGCCCGTTTGTGCCGTTCTGCGGTCCGCTCGTGCACGCGACCTCACTGACGACGACGCTCTGGACTTCCAGGTCGCGGTCCGAAGAAAAGAAACGTTCGCGACCCGTCCGCGAAAAAAGAACGTCGTTGTGACAGCGAGAGTTCGCGCTCGAGATCCGCAGCCGACTGAACGCATGCGTGACGATCAATGAGGCTGCGCGGCCGCCCTTCCCGCCCACACGTGGGCGACACGGGTCACCTCTGCACGCACCTCGCGGCGGGCATCCTCCCGGTCCAGTCCCGAGGCCAGCAGCTCGTCGTAGTTGGTGAGCTCGTGTCGGATGTGTGCGCGCACCGCGAGCTCGATCATGGCGGGATCGAACTCCTTCGCCGCTGCGCTGCGGCCGACGCGTCCGGAGTACTTGCGACAGGCATGCTCGGCGATGTCGCGTTCCAGAGCGCCCGGAAGAATCGGGTAGTGCTCGCGAATCTTCTCCGCGAACTTCCCGACGTACGCAGCGTCGATCACCTCCCGGCGTGCGGCGGCAGCCAGCTGGCGGCGCATGCGAATCTCCTCGTCGTCGAGACATTCGCGTTCGGCGCGCTCGATCGCTTCGGGCGTGACGAGGATGCCCTGCCGCTCGTAGCGCTTCCGGCTCCGGCTCCACTCCACGACGACCGCCCGCAGCGGCGAGTACTTCGTGGCGCGGCGGGTCAGGGCGGGATCGCCAGCGCCGAGAAAGACGAGGTCGCCCAGGTCTGCGCAATCGAGGCAGAGTCCGCGGTCGCCTTCCTTGCGCAGAAACCGCCCGCCGCCGATGTCGTCGCCGCACTCGCTGCACTTCGAGTCGCGGCTCCGCACCGCAAAGACCACCAGCTCGTTCTTCTTCTCTTTCGGTTCGGTTTTCACGATGTCGTCCCTGGTC
>JBAQWH010000128.1:0-4460 GCA_049298815.1 Thermoanaerobaculia bacterium
GCCGCCAGCGTAACCGCCACCACCAGGGCTATAGCCGCCGGAGGGACGCCCAGCGCCACCGAATGCGGGCCGCGGGCTGCGCGGACGGTCTTCCGCTGCGTTCACGCGGAGCGCGCGACCGCCGAGCTGGTAGCCGTTGAATTTCTCAATCGCCTTCGCCGCATCTTCGCTCGAGGTGAACTCGACGAACGCGAAACCGCGTGGCCGCCCCGTTTCGCGGTCATTAGGAAGAAACACGTCACGCACCTCGCCCACCTGAGCAAAGAGGGTCTGGACTTCGTCTTTCGAGGTATTGAAGTCCAGGTTACCGACGAACACTTTCGCTGCCATCACTCCATCACTTTCTGCCAGCGGCCATCGCGGCCGGGCCTTACCTTCCATCGCAAAGCTTGCGCCCGCGCGGGACCGCGATTCAGCCGACTTCCGGCTCAGGCCGCTCCATCACGACCTCCTCGGGCTCCGGCTCTTCGTCGGGGTTCAGCTTCCGCTGAGCCTTCTTCTCTGCTTTCAACTGCTGCCGTTCGCGCTTGGCCTGCTCACGCTGCCGTTTGGCGAATGACACTTGTGGTCTTCCCAAGAATCCCTCCTGGCCGGTGTGGGTGCACGTCCTGAGACGCGCTGCCGGCTTTTGCCGCTGTGACAACTCGCAGCAACCAGCCGGCCAAATACGACTAAGGGCAGGATTTCTCCTGCCCTTTCGGCGTTACGTTCGATAGAGAGGTTAGGCGACCGTGACGTTGGCGGCCTGAAGACCCTTGGGTCCGCGAACCACTTCGAGCTCGACCGCGGCGCCTTCCGGAAGCGACCGGAAGCCGGCAGCCTGGATGGCAGAGAAGTGGACGAAGACGTCTTCGCCGTTCTCAGTCGTGATGAAGCCAAAGCCCTTTGCGTCGTTGAACCACTTGACCGTACCTGAAGTTTTCATTTTGAAGCTCCTTTTTTCAACTGTGCTGCCTTCGGAGATTCAAAACGGTGTTCTTCGTCTCGGTCTGGCAAATCACGTATCGGGGGGCGCAACGAATCGGGCATCGCCCGAATTCCGCCCCCGCCCGGGTCTTTCCTCTTTATCCCACCATCGGGGGACACGGGGAGGGATTCCGGGCCTGGCTGGGGCCCAAAAGCCCCCCGCGGCCGGGTGTGGCCGGCTGTGTCGCCTAAGCCGGACTCCCCGGCTCGAACTGCTCGGCGTGCTTCCGGACCAGCCTCTCGACCTTCTGCACCAGCCCCGGCAGCTCGGCCTGCACGATCGGCGAGAGCTCCTCGGAAAGGTCGAAGGCCGCGCCGGTGAGGGTCACGACGACCGCTTCGGGCGCGCCGCCGTAGAGCACCCTCGACACGGCGAGCAGCGTTTCCGGCGTGAGGTGATGGGTCATCACCGCCTCGGCCTCGGTCGCTGGAAGGCTCCTGACGTTCGACGTCCTCAGCTCGCCCGGGAGCCCTTCCCGCGAAGCGTCGATGAAGACGACCAGCTCGGCGTCGGCGACCAGTTCCGCGAAATCGATGCCGAGCTGGTGCGCCGCAATGACTCGGACCCCGCTCCGTCCGTCGAGATGCGTGAGCCGTTCCGCGGCTCGACAGCCGAGGCCGTCATCGCCGCGGAGCGTGTTCCCGTAGCCGAGGATCAGGATCCGCGCGCGCACCACTCCGGACTCCCTAGGGACGCTTGATCTCGTCGAGGAGGCGTCCCTCGCGCGAGACGAGCCGCACCCGCACCGGAATCTCGCCGGCCGCATGGGTCGAGCAGCTCAGACAGGGGTCATAGGCCCGGATGACCGCCGAGACCCTGTTCAGCATCCCTTCGTGGAGCTTCGTCCCGTCGATGAACTTCTCGGCCACCTGCTGGATGCTCTTCCCCATCGCCAGGTTGTTGTGCCCGGTCGCGACGATGAGGTTGGCCCAGGCGATCGCACCGTCCTCGCGCACCTTGTAGTGGTGGATCAAAAGGCCGCGGGGCGCTTCGATCACGCCGATCCCCTCGAACGCGTTCACGCCGGCCGTTGCCCGCACGTGCGTGTCGAGGATCGATGCGTCGGACAGCAGCATCTCGATCCGCTCGAGCGAGTGGATGATCTCGATGAGGCGCGCGTAGTGGTAGAGGAACGCGCTCTGCGCGGGCGAGCCGAAGCGCTGACGCATCTCCTGGAGCTCGGCGTCGGCATCCGGGGTACCGCAGCGGTCGGCCACGTTGAGCCGCGCGAGCGGACCGACGCGGTAGGAGCCGGCGGGGAATCCGACGGGACGGAAGAACGGCGCCTTCATGTACGACTCGCGAAGGGTCGCCTCGCCGATCCAGTCGCCGTACGCCTCGTTGGCGATCTGATCCTCGACGATCGCGCCCGCGGCATCGCGGAAGCGGATCGCCCCGTCGTACAGCTGCAGGCCGCCGCTGCGGTCGACGAGCCCGGCCCACATCGACGGCTCGGTTCCGAAGAAGGCGATCTCCTCCTCGTAGTTGCCGAGCGCAGACTTGAAGAAGTCGATCGTCCGCCTCGCGATGCGCTTCGCCTCGGGAAGATCGGCCAGGAGCCTGTCGCGGGTCGCCGGCACCAGCGGCGCGCCGACGCCACCCGGCACGATGCCCGATCCGTGCACCCGCTCGTTCGCGACCGCCTCCACGACCTGGAGGCCGAACTTGCGCAGCTCGATCCCGTCGCGCGCGATCTCGGGGTGCGCGGCGATCAGACCGATGACGTTGCGGGTCGCCGGGTCTGAATCCATCCCCAGGAGGAGGTCCGGCGCGGAGAGGTAGAAGAAGCTGAGCGCGTGCGACTGCACGATCTGGCCGTAGTGCACCAGCTCACGCAGCCGTTTCGCGGCCGGCGGGATCGAGACCGCCATGATCGCGTCGCACGCCTTCGACGAAGCGAGGAGATGGCTGATCGGGCAGATGCCGCAGATGCGCGCCGTGATCCCCGGCATCTCATAGAACGGGCGGCCCTCGGTGAACTTCTCGAAGCCGCGGATCTGCGTCACGTGGAACTCCGTCCCCGCGACCCGTCCCGCGTCGTCGAGCTGGATCGTGACCTTCGCGTGTCCTTCGATGCGCGTGACCGGGTCGATTGTGATGCGCTTCATCGGACGCTCCTCATCCAAACTTCACGGCGGTCGCCATCTCTGGCTTCCGCCCTTCGATCACGGCCATCAGGACGCCCGAGATCATCTTCGCCGGTGGCGGGCACCCGGGCAGCGTGAGGTCGACCTTCACGAACTCCCGCAGGGGCCGCGCAGTCTTGAGCAGCGGCGGCACGCCCTGCGTCGGCACGACCTTGTTCTCGGAAGACCCCTCCACGTAGACGCGCTGCAGGAGCTTCTGCACCTGCAGGTTGTTCCGCATCGCGGGGACGTTGCCTGTGGCCGCGCAGTCGCCCATCGCGACGAGCACCGTCGTACGCTGCCGGATCTTGTTGATCTTTTCGAGGTCTTCCTGCGAGCTGATCGCCCCCTCGACGAGCGTGACGTCGACCCCTTCCGGGAACTCCTGAGCGTCGACGAGCGGCCCGTACACGAGGTCGATCTTCTGCGCGACCGCGATGATCGCCGCGTCCATGTCGAGGAGAGACATGTGGCAGCCGGAACAGCCGTCCAGCCACACGGTCGCCACTTTGAGCTTCTTCATACCTCGGCTCCTCTCCGGCGGACCAGCGACGTGATGTGGTCGCTCCGTTTGACCATTTCTTCGACCGCCTTCCCCTTCTCGGCCAGGGCGCCGGTCGGGCAGGCCTGTACGCACTTACCGCAGTTGGTACAGCTCGCAGCGGTTCCCCACTTCTCGTTGAGGTCGCTGACGATCATGGTGTGGATGCCGCGCGAGGAGGTGTCCCACACGTGCGCGTGCTCGAGCTCCGAGCAGACGCGCACGCAGCGCGTGCAGAGGATGCAGCGGTTGTGGTCGAGCACGAACCGCGGATGCGACATGTCGACTTCGAGTTTCGGGTAGTTGTACGCGAAGCGGACGGTGTTGACCCCCATCGACGTCGCCATCGTCTGCAGTTCGCAGTGTCCGTTGGAGACGCAGACGGAGCAGACGTGGTTCCTCTCGACGAGCAGGAGCTCGATCGTCGTGCGGCGGTACTGGCTCAGCCGCGGCGAGGTCGTGGTGACCGACATCCCTTCCTGGATCGGCGTGGTGCAGGCCGGGAGGAGCTTGTCGATGCCCTGGACCTCGACGATGCAGATGCGGCAGGCGCCGACCGGAGTGAGACCTTCGAGGTCGCAGAGGGTCGGGATGTACTTGCCGCTCGCCTTCGCAGCCTGAAGGATCGTCAGACCCTCGGCGGCGCTGATCAGTTCGCCGTCGATCCGGATGGAAATCGTTTTCTGTGGCACGGCTCGGCTCCTTCTTAGCTGTCGGACTCGACGACGGCGAGATCGCAGCGGAGGCAGCGGCTCGCCTCGTCGCACGCGTCCTCGCGCGTGAGACCGAGGTCCACCTCGGCGTTGCTGCGGACGCGGAGCGAGGC
>JBAQWH010000129.1:0-9988 GCA_049298815.1 Thermoanaerobaculia bacterium
CCGAGGAACCCGAGGAACCCCGAGGAACCGAGGAACTCAAGGACCCAGGAACTCATTCGCTATCATCCGCCCATGCCCACGAACGACCCGATCCCGACCGCCCACACGGACCTCGTCAACGCCCATATCCTCACCGCGTCCGAAGACCAGATTCAGGGATTCGTGCGCGATCCGTTCGGAGAGATCGCCGCAAAGTCGGGAGTGGACGTCGAGACGGTCATGGCGCGCATTCGCGCGATGCTCGAGGCCGGGACGATCCGCCGCGTGAGGCAGACGCTGATGGCGACGAACCTGGCGGAAGGAGCGCTCGTCGCGTGGCAGTTCCCGGAGGGGAATCTCGACGCCGCCTTCGATTTCATGTTCCTCGAGGATCCCTTCTCCGGCCATGTGGTGATCCGGTCGGCCGACGCGGCCACGCCCGGATCGAACTACCGGCTCTGGACGACGGTCAAGGTGCCGCAGGGCTACTCGATCGAGAAGCACTGCAGGCTCCTCGCGAAACTGACCGGAGCGGACCACTTCCGCGTGATGCCGGCGAAGCGAATCTTCGCCCTCGGCGTCGGACACGTGCGACGCAAGGGCCTCGCCCCGGGCAGCAAGTCCAACGAGCTGGCGGAAGTGAGAGACACCGCGAAGGTCGAGCTCACCGAACTCGAATGGCAGGTCCTGACCGCTCTGAAACGGGAGCTCGAGACGGACGAGATCGTGCGCGAGCTCTGGGTCCGCCGTGCAGCAGAAGCAGGCGTCCCACTCGAGACCTTCTACGAAGTGGCCGAAGGTCTCAACCGCCGTGGTGTCGTCGGCCGCTTCTCGACCTTCCTCGAGCACGTCAAGCCGCACGAAGGGGGCGAACGGGTCACCCGCTTCAACGCCCTGTTCCACTGGGCGGTCCCGGAAGGGAGGGAGCTCGAGGCAGGGCGCGAGGCCGGCCGCTTCCACATCCTCACCCACTGCTACTGGCGCGAAGGCGGGGCGGAGTTCCGTAACGTCAACATCATGGCAGTCGCGCACGGGACCGACCGCGAGGTCGTGCTGGCGCACAAGGCGGCGATCGACGAGCACCTGCAGAGCGTCGGCATCCCGGTGCTCTACACGAACGTGTTCTGGGGTGGGCGGAGCGAGATCAAGCCGAGCGAGATCTCACCGTTCGAGTACCGCGACTGGTGCCTTGCGAAGGGGATCGATCCGGAGACCATCCGCGCGTAGTCGGGGACGGTTCACCACAGAGACACAGAGGACACAGAGGTACACAGAGGGTTTGGGGTTGCTTCCGATTCGCGCCAGAACGGTGAGGCGGCCTGTCGCGAGAAGTCCTCTGTGCTCCTCTGTGTCCTCTGTGCCTCTGTGGTGAACGGAACGAAGGCTACGAGGCAGCCTTGAACACGACGCCGGGGTTTTCCTTCTCGGCGTATTCGAGCTCCCAGGCGGAGGTGAAGAGGGCGAGCGGGCGCTCAGCGGAGTCGAGGACGATGCGGCTCCGCGACGGGAGCGTCATCTTCACGATCGTGTCGAGGTCGCGATCGATCCAGCGTGCGAGCTTGTACGGGAGGTTCGTGATCGTCGTCTCGACGTCGTACTCGGTCTCGAGGCGCGACTGCATGACCTCGAACTGCAGCTCGCCGACGACGGCGAGGATCGGCTCGCTGCGAAGGCCGTCGTGGACGACGAAGACCTGCATCGCTCCTTCTTCCTCGAGCTGCTCGAGCCCTTTCTGAAACTGCTTCTGCCGCGTCGTCTGTTTTGCCCGCAGCGTCGCGAAGTGCTCGGGGGCGAACCGCGGGATGCGGTCGAACTCGATCGGCGCTCCCGACGACACCGAGTCTCCGATCTTGAAGAGACCGGGGTTCACGAAGCCGATCACGTCGCCGGGGTACGCGCGCTCGACCGTTTCGCGCTCACGCGCGAAGAGGCGGTGCGGCCGCGTCATCCGGACGTCCTTCTTCTCTCGTGCGTGATGGACCGTCATGTCCTTCTCGAACACGCCGGACGTGATGCGCATGAACGCGAGACGGTCGCGATGCCGCTTGTCCATGTTCGCCTGGATCTTGAACACGAAGCCGCTGAACGTCTCGTCGGTCGGGAGCAGTTCGATGTCCTCGCCGTCGCGGCGCGCGTGACGCGGCGTGGGGGGTGGTGCGAGTTCGAGCACTGCCTGCAGGAACGGCTCCACGCCGAAGTTGTTGACGGCGCTGCCGAAGTAGACCGGGATCGTCCGGCCGTACTCGAACTGGCGGCGGTCGAACGAGGTCCCGGCGCCCTCGAGAAGCTCCGCCGCGTCGCGCAGGTCGGCCCAAGCGGTCGGCCCGAGAAGATCCTCGAGCGCCGGATCGTCGAGCCCGGTGACGTGAACCGGGGCGACCGACGCGCCGTGTTTCGTCCGCTCGAAGCGGAGCACCTCCTGGGTGCGGAGGTCGAAGACCCCCTGGAACGTCGGGCCGTCGCCGATCGGCCAGTTCATCGGGACGGCGGACACGTTGAGCTCGCGCTCGATCTCCCCGATCAGCTCGAAGGGATCGCGCGCCGGCTGATCGAGCTTGTTCACGAAGCAGAGGATCGGGATGTGCCGCATCCGGCAGACTTCGAAGAGCTTGCGGGTCTGCGGCTCGATTCCCTTGGCGCCGTCGAGAACCATGACCGCGCTGTCGGTCGCAGCAAGCGTGCGATAGGTGTCCTCGCTGAAGTCCTCGTGGCCGGGGGTGTCGAGGAGGTTGAGGCAGTGGTCGCGATACTCGAACTGAAGCACCGTCGAGGTGATCGAGATGCCGCGGCTCTGCTCGATCGCCATCCAGTCGGACGTCGTGTGCCGCTGGGCGCGCCGTGCGCGGACCGATCCGGCCTCCTCGATCGCTCCGCCGTAGAGGAGGAGCTTCTCGGTCAGGGTGGTCTTGCCGGCGTCGGGATGCGAAATGATCGCGAAGGTGCGGCGGCGTGCGACCTCCCGGCTCAGTTCGGTTTCGAGTTCAGTGGCGGCGCTCATTGCCGCGGTGGAAACAGCGGGCCGCCGAGAACACTTCCGTCCGAGTTCTCGAGTGATGAGGGGCCTGGCAGCGATCGCCTTTGCGGCTCAGTGCCGCCCGGCTGCCTGCCTGCGTCGGAACGCCTTCAGCTCGACCGAGTATCGCGGCTCGTCGGGGCGAAGAAGGACGGCGGCGCGGTAGTGTTCGTCGGCCGCTTTGAGGTCGCCGACCGCCTCGCAGACCGCCCCGAGGTTGTACCGGAGCGCCGCCGAGCGCGGGTTGGCCGGGACGGCCTTTTCCCAGACGGCCCGGGCGCGTGCCGGCTGGGAGGTATTGATGAACGTCATCGCCTCCTCGAGGGCGGGGGCGGTGTCATCGAGGACGATCGTCTCGTGGATGCGGCGGGGAAGGATCGCCTCGGAAGCCATCCGAGCGGCGTGACGGGTTGCGGAGTCGAGCGCGGCGGTCCGGAGCTGCGCGTCGATCTCGGGACGCTTCGGAGAAAGTCCCTCGGCCGTGACCGTGAAGGCGCCGACCCGTTTGACCGCGGCGGACAGGATGTCGAGCTCGGCGACGCACTTCGCTTCCAGCCAGTACGCGCGCCGCCAGATCCTCTTGCCGTCGGCATCGCGGTAACTCGATTCCCCCTCCCGGTCGGTCGCGGTGCACGTGAGGTTCGAGACCCCGAGGTAAGCGGCCGCGCCGGCCTGTTGACGGGCGCGCGACGGAGTCCCTCTGGCCTGCCTGCCGTCGGAGGTGCGCTCCGCGACGTCGCGCAGCTGGAGCCCGGAGCGATCCACCTCGGCGATGAGGCGCTGCAGGAAGAGGTCGATCCGCTCCGGGTCGCCGTGTGCGTAGAGCACCGGGACCTCCCCCTCAGCGGCGACGAAATGCGGCGGGGGGATCGTTCGCGAGTACGAAATGCGGTGCGATGCGGCTGACAGGGGCATCGCCAGGAACGCAACAAAAAGCGTAACAACGTGACGCATCAGCCTGTGGATCTTACGCGGTTTCACGGGCATGGATAGAATTCGCCGCGCATGCGTCTCAACGTCACCAGCGAAATCGGCCGGCTCAAACGCGTTCTCGTCCACCTCCCCGGTCGCGAGATCGACGAAATGGTCCCCCCGATGATGGCGCAGCTCCTCTTCGACGACATTCTCTACGGGCAGGTCGCGCGCGAGGAGCACCGACGCTTCCAGCGGCTCATCGGATTCGTGGCGGATGAGGTGCTCGACCTCCAGGACCTGCTCGAGGAGACGTTCGAGGACGGCGAAGTCCGGGAGGTCGTGGTCCGCGACCTCGCGCGCCGCAACCGGCTGAAGCGCTCGATGGTGACCAGACTGCTGGACCTTCCGGCTGCCGAGCTCGCCGAGGTCGTGATTGCGGGGATCGAGCGGCTCACCCCAAGCGGGGAGCTCTCGGAGTTCGACCTCTTCCCGATCCCGAATCTGTTCTTCATGCGCGACCCGCAGATCGTCGTCGGCGACGGCGTGATCATTTCGTCGATGGCGACGCAGGCGCGGCGCCGCGAGTCGCTCCTGTCGAAGTACGTCTTCACCCACCACACGGCGATGGCCGATCAGCGCGCCTTCTGGATCGACTTCATGGATTCGGACCCGGAGCGACCGATGCCTCGCGGCATCCCGACCATCGAGGGCGGCGACGTGCTGGTGCCGCGCCGCGACCTGCTCCTCGTCGGTATCTCGGAGCGGACCAACCGGCTCGGCGTCGAGTCGCTCATGTGGGGCCTGATCGAGGCGCGGGCCGGCGTCACGGACGTGATCGTCGTCGAGCTGCCGCGGCAGCGGGCGATGATGCACCTCGACACGGTCTTCACGATCATCAACCACCACGAGTGCCTGATGTACCCGCCGGCGATCGATCCGCGCGGCAGCCAGGCGGCAAAGGTCTACTCGGTCGACCTGACGAAGCGGACGCTGACCTTCAAGGCGGAGCGCTCGCTGCTCTCCGCGCTCGCGAAGAAGGGGATGGATCTCGAGCCGATCAGCTGCGGCGGGAACCGCGCGGTCGACCAGCAGCGCGAGCAGTGGACCGACGGCGCGAACGCCTTCGCCCTCGCGCCCGGAATCATCCTGATTTACGAACGGAACGTCCGCACGGCCGAGGAGCTCGCGCGCCACGGCTATCACATCGTCTACGAGGACGATCTGCTATTAGGACGCACGGAACTGGAGACTTGGACTGACAAGAAATACGCGCTGCAGATAGCCGGTAACGAGCTTTCGCGAGCGCGAGGCGGTCCGCGGTGCATGACGATGCCGCTGGAGCGCGAGGACCTTTGATTGAGCTCCCCCGAGACCCGGAAACTCGCCGTCGTTGCGTTCGGCGGCAACGCACTCCTACGCCCTGAAGACAGGGGTACCCAGGAAGAACAGATCGCCCGGGCGAAGCAGGCTGCACGCTGGCTCGCTGAGATCGTGCGGTTCGGCTACCGCCTGATCGTCGTCCACGGCAACGGCCCGCAGGTCGGGAACATCCTGATCCAGGCCGAAGAAGCCTCGACCAAGATCCCGCCGCAGTCGCTCGACGTCTGCGGCGCGCAGAGCCAGGGATCGATCGGCTTCATGCTGCAGCAGGCAATCCGCAACCGGCTCGAGGCGATCGGCCTGGGCGGTGAGGTCTGCACGGTGCTGACCGAGGTTGAGGTCGACGTGAACGACCCCGCCTTCAAGCGCCCGACGAAACCGATCGGGCCGTTCTTCACCCGTTATCGCGCGGAAGCGCTGTCGACCGACCTCGGCTGGACGATGAAAGAGGACTCGGGCCGCGGCTGGCGCCACGTCGTCCCGTCGCCCAAGCCGCTCCGCATCATGAGCATCAACACGATCCATCAGATGACCGAGGTGGCTTCGGTGGTGATCGCGGGCGGAGGTGGCGGCATCCCGGTCGTCAAGGGCCGCGACGGTCAGTGGCGCGGGATCGAGGCGGTCATCGACAAGGACTACGCATCAGCGCTGCTCGCCTCCGAGCTGAAGGCCGACCTCTTCATCATTCTGACGAACGTCGCGAAGGTTGCCATCGACTGGGGCAAACCGACGCAGCGCTTCCTCGACCGAATGACGGCCGCCGAGGCGGAGAAGCACATGGCCGAGGGGCAGTTCCCGGCGGGATCGATGGGGCCGAAGGTGGACTCGGCGCTGCAGTTCGTGAAGTCGAGCGGCCAGCAGGTGCTGATTACCGACGTTGAGGTCCTGCGCGAGGCGCTGGAGGGGAAGGACGGGACGCTCGTCGTTCCCTGACGGGAACGATCGAAGTGTGAAGTAAGAAGTGTGAAGTGTGAAATAAAAGCATCTATTAACCGCACTATTTTTCACACTTCACACTTCACACTTCAGGTTTCTCACCACACTCACCGCACGGGCAGAACGATCGCAGGCGTTCGAAGGTCCAGATGCCGTAGCTGTGGCCGTCGGCCCAGTTCGGCTGCAGCGCGTAGTTGCCGATCGGCTCGATCGACTGCATCTGAAACGAGGCGACGGTGTAGCGCTGCGGCCCTCCGCCGAGCATCCGCCCGAAAAGGTCGGGCTCGCCGGCGCAGATTGCACAGGGACAACCGCGGCGGAGCGCTTCGAGCGGATAGTATGATTCGTGACCGTCGTCCCATACGACGACGAACAGATCACCGATGGCTTCAAATTGAACGGGGCGCATGCCTACTTACAGACTCACTGTGGAGTACGAAGGAACTCGCTACTCCGGATGGCAGGCGCAGGGTAACACGCAGAAGACGGTGCAGGGACACCTGATCCGCGCCGCTTCCCAGGTCCTCGGCGAGGTCGATTTAGGCGGCGCCGGGCGGACCGATGCGGGCGTTCACGGGGCCGCGCAGGTCGCCCATCTGCGGACGCGCAAACCGATCGATGCGCAGGTCCTGACGCGCAAGATCAACGACCTCCTGCCGCACGACATCGCGATCGTCCACGCCGTCCGAGCGGGCGAGGAGTTCCACGCGCGGCACGACGCGAAGAGCCGCGTCTACCTCTACCAGATTGCGACGCGACGGACCGCCTTCGCGAAGCCGTTCGTCTGGTGGGTGAAGGACCGGCTCGACCTCGATGCGATCCGGGCGGCGGCCGCAGCAGTTCCGGGGCGCCACGACTTCGGCGCGTTCACCGACAAGCGTCTTCCGGCGGGCGATTCGCGGATCGTGGTCGTCGATCGGTGCGACGTCGCGCGCAGCGGCGACCTGATCCTCGTGCGGATCTCGGCGTCGCATTTCCTCTGGAAGATGGTCCGGAAGGTGATCGCGGCGTTCGTCGAGATCGGGCGTCACACGATGACGCCGCAGGAGTTCGAGGCGATGCTCGATCCGCGCGCGCCTCTGTTCCAGCCGACTGCGCCGCCGTCCGGCCTGTTCCTCGAGGCGGTGACGTACGAGAACGAGACGTTCGACCGGCCGCTCGAGCCGATCGTCCCGCTCGTCACCTGGCTGCCGAAGAAGGCGGGGCGATGAGCGAAGCGCAACTGGTGCGACGCGTCCGTGAGCTCTTCTCCGGGCGGATCGGCGACGACGCGGCGGTTGTCGGCGACCAGGTGCTGACGACCGACATGCTGATCGAGGACGTCGACTTCACGAAGTCGATCCCGCTTCGCCTGATCGCGCGGAAGAGCCTCGCCGTGAACCTCTCCGATCTCGCCGCGATGGGCGCCGAGCCGACGGTCGCGCTGGTCGGCCTGGCGTTGCCGCCATGGGCGCTCGAAAACGTCGACGAGATCCTGACGTCGCTCGCCTCGTTCGCGAAAGAGTACGGGATCGAGATCGTCGGCGGCGACTTCTCGCGTGCCGACAAGTTGACGATCGCGATCACCGCGATCGGGCGCGTCGTCGGGCGGCCGCTGCTGCGGAGCACCGCCAGGCCGGGCGACCGGATCTTCCTGTCGCGCACGATCGGCGGCTCGGGCACCGGGCTATCCCTTCTTGCACGAGGGTGGACCGCCACCGGCATGGCCCCCGCGGGCTTCGGCTTTTCGGAGCGCGAGTTCGGCTTCTCCGCGATTCAGCGACACGTCGATCCACAACCGGAGATCGAGATCGGGCTGAAGCTCGCCGCGATGCCTGAGGTGACGTCCTGCATCGACGTCTCCGACGGACTGTCGACCGACCTGCACCACCTCTGCGAGGCCTCGGGCTGCGGGGCGGAGATCGAGCGCGAGCGATTGCCGGTCATGCAGGACCTGTTCGAGCTTGCTCCGCGCCTCGGCGTCAACGTCGCCGACGTCGTCCTCAACGGCGGCGAGGAGTACGCGCTCCTCTTCACGGCGCGGGCACGCGAGTCGGAGATGAGCAGGAAGCTCGGACGGCCGGTCTACGCCATCGGGCGCATGACTGCGTCAGCAGGCGTGATGCTCGTCCAGGACGGAGTTCCCCGGCCGCTGGCGCCGGCGGGATTCGACCACTTCAGCGGCGCGAGCTAGTCACCAGCGCCACGTTGGAGGCGGCCACCGCAAAGACGAACGCGCCGATGCCGAGCGTCGTCCTCACCGCGTGCGCGCGGACCCAGTTGCGGGCGAGCGACTGCGACTTGTCGCTCGGATAGTCGGTCGGCGGCTGCGCCTCGAGCTCGCGGTTGATCGGAACCGTGACCATGATCGTGGTGGCGAGCACGCCCGCGAGGGCGACTGCCGACGCGGAGTCGAGAACCCGCTTCGTGTGGCCGGGACCTTTTGCGGCGACGGCGAGCGTGACCGCCGAGCCGAGAGCGAGGGGGCCGATTGCGTCGAAGTAGCTCGCGCTCTTGACCGGATCGAGAGGACGCGCCGGATTCCGGGGCATCTCCTCTTTCCACCCGGGCACGAGCGCGACGTCGCCAAAGCCGAGGGAGCCGGCGAGCAGGCCCGAGGCAGTCAGATTCACAAAGCGCAGCACCGATTCGAGAGTGCGGTTCAACACGGCCTCCTGGGTAGTTCGGGCGCCAGACGCACGCCTGAACGCAAGTATACCGACGGAGGTGCGGGAGTCGTGCCCCGAAGGTGTGAAGGGGCCGCGGGAGGAGGGGCCTCGGGTTCCTCGGGGTCCCTCGGGTTCCTCGGGTTCCTCGGGTTCCTCGGGGAAGGGGAGCACGGTCCGCTCACGGTGCAACCTCCCGAGGAACCGAGGAACCGGGGACTTACTTCTGGAGCTTTTTCTCGAGCTCTTTGAGCTTGATTTCCAGCTCCTTGATGCGAGCCTGCAGCTGCCCGAGGCTGCTGGAGGCCTCGATGCGGGCCTTCCATTCGGGGTTCTTCACCATGTCGTTGATCTTCTGCTGCATCTTCTCCAGCTCTTCGGTCTTGATCTTGGGGAAGACCGGGTCGCGCTCGACGACCGTGGCGACGAGCGCGTGGCGGGACTTGCCGCGAAGGACTTCGAGCCGGACCGCGTCGCCGCCCTTCTTGTCGCGGAGGCCGCGGCGCAGGTCGACCGAGTTGGAGAGGTCCTTCCCGTCGAGGGAGACGATGATGTCGCCGACGCGCACGCCGGCCTTCTCCGCGGGACTTGCGCTCTCGACGGAGCCGATGAGGATGCCGTGATCCTTCGGTGCGCCGAAGTGCTCGCGCAGCTCGGGCGTGATGTCGACGAGGCCGACGCCGAGGAATGCACGCTTGCCGATGACGAAGGTGTCGCCGTCGAGGGTGAGGACGCGGCCGTCGCGAACGACGATCGTCTGCTGGCTCGCATCGTCCGCGGGGTCGGAGTCGGCTGCGAGAGGCGCGGCGACTGCGAGCATCGCGCAGAGACCGTAGATCAGTCCTTTTCTGCGAATCATTTCAGGGCTCCTTCTGAATCAGTCGATGATCTGGTGTGCCGCAGGGATCGCGGCCGTCGAGCCTTCCACCCGCTCAACGACGACGCGCGTTCCGTCGTTGCGCTCGAGAAGAAGGACCGGTTCGTATTGATCGGCAGATCGCTTCACTTCCTGGAGCTCGGCGACGATGCTCTGCTGCTCGGCTCGCAGCGCGGCCACCCGGCGCTCGTTCGCCTGGTGGATCATCGCGAGCTGCGCGACGACGATCAGGCAGGCGGCGAC
>JBAQWH010000130.1:0-1847 GCA_049298815.1 Thermoanaerobaculia bacterium
CGCGAGGCCTTTGCCGCCGCCGCCGGAGCGGACTTCATCGTCTCGTCGGGCGGCGTTTCGGTCGGGGCCTACGACTTCGTCAAGGAGGCGCTCGAGGACCTCGGGGCCGAGACGATGTTCTGGCGCGTGGCGATGAAGCCGGGGAAGCCGGTCGTGTTGTCGCGCCTCGGCAGCTCGCTCTGCTTCGGGCTTCCCGGGAACCCGGTCTCGTGCGCCGTCGCGTTCCACCTCTTCGTCGGCCCGGCGATCCGGAAGGCGCAGGGACAGGGCGGCGACCTCTTCCCTCCCGCGGTGAACGCGCGCCTCACGGCTCCGCTCAAGGCGGACCGCGACCGGCGGGTCTACTTCCGCGGCCGCGTCGTCAGCAGGAACGGGCGGCTCTTCGCGACACCACTCTCCTCACAGGGCTCAGGCTCGCTCTCGTCGATCGTCGGAGCGAATGCGCTCCTCGAAGTCGGGAAAGGGGCCGCGCTCGAGGAGGGGGAGAAGGTCAGGGCGCTGCTGATCGGCAGCGTGTTGGGCGAGTAGCGCGATCGCTCACGCCGGTGCGGTGACGCTCAACTCCGCGAGCAGCCGGATCAGGCGCCGCGCCTCGGCGTCGCCCGACTCGTAGGCGCGGCAGAGAAGCTCGATCTGCTCCTCCGACTCCGCGGCGCGGACCACGAAGCCGTGATCGGGGAGGTCGGGTTGGCTCGACGCCTCCGCCCTCCAGCCACCTTCGTGCAGCGTCCAGACGATGAAGCCGCTCGCCAGAGGACCGAACGACGCGGCGTGCAGCGTCTCGTCCACCTCGAAGTCGACCGACCTCTCACCGCTCGCATTCGCTTCCTGCGCGAAGAGGAGCTCTGTCGCGCACGCGGCGATGAGGTTACGGAGGGCCTCGGAGTCGTCGAGGAAGTGAAGGCCGGAGTGCTTTCCTTCGCGCCGGGCGGTCGTGGCGAGGATCTCGACCGCCTCTCCTCGCCAGAAGAAACGGAGGAGGGCCCGCGCCTCGGCGGGGATGTCGTCGTCATACTCGACCAGCGCCCCGTTGGCACTGACGTCGATCAGGCGGACGGCGAAGTCGCCGAACCACGCATCGATCGGCCTCCGCAGGTGGAGGCGCTGATACTCGCGACGCTCGGTCACGGCGAAGCCTTGATGTCCGTCAGCCAGTAGCCGCGCTCGGTCACGTGCAGGCGGGCGGCGATGCGGGTGTTGTCGGCGGGGAGCTCGGTCACCTTCACGCCGCGGACGCTGAAGTCCATCTGCATCGCTTCCATGAATCCGGGAATCCGCTCGTGGTCGAGCGCGATCGTGTTGTCGGCGCTGTCGCGCCCCACGATCCGCCCTCGCACGTCGTAGACCTTTTCTCCGGCCTCGCTGAGCGGCTTTTCGGGGGAGCACGTCAGGACGGCCAGCATGACGAGGAGACCCGAGACGACGACGATGAACCGCTTCATAGCGCCAGCATTATAGGCAGGCGAACAGGCCAGGGCTCTCTTGAACCCTCACGAGGCTGCTTCGTATCATCGGCTCGATGAGTACGCCGTCCTGGAGGCAGAGCGCGATCCTGCCGATCCTCGCCTTCGCGATCGCAAAGATCGTCTTTCACTGCCTCACGAATGGTGCCTACGGCTTTCATCGCGATGAGCTGCAGACACTGGACGACGCGCGTCACCTCGACTGGGGATTCGTCGCGTACCCTCCGCTCTCCCCCTTCGTCGCGCGGATCGCGCTGACGCTGTTCGGCACCTCGCTCATCGGCTTCAGGTTCTTCGCAGCCGTCGCTCATGCGCTCGCCATCGTGGTCGCCGCACTCCTCGCGCGACGGCTCGGTGGCGGGCGCGGGGCGCAGTGGGCGACAG
>JBAQWH010000131.1:0-2670 GCA_049298815.1 Thermoanaerobaculia bacterium
GCTCGACTGCACCCCCGGCGCGAGGAACGCGAGCCCGTACTGCTGCTCGAGCTGCGGGCGCGAGAGGCTGTCGTAGCGAGTGAGCGCCGACGTGCGCGCGGTTTCGAGCGACGCGAGCTCCGCTCTCTTTTCCACGAGCTGCCGTTCGATCGTCTCCAGGGCGGGGCCGCGTCCGTACATGCCGGACGGGCCGGTGCCGGCGGCTTCGAGCACGCGCTGCTGCTCCAGCGCCCGCTGCTCGCGCTGAAGGGTCTCGGCGCGCGCGGCGAAGGAGTCGTCGAGCTGCTGCCGTTTCGATGCGATGACGCCCGCGTTGCGCTTCGACATCTCGTCGCTGACGTCGCCGGCGAAGATCGCCTGCGCGAGGAACGGCGCGGTGATCACGAGAGAGGCCGTGACGATCCCGACGCGCGCGAGCACGCCTCCGACCATCTTCAGCTTCTCTAGCCGCACGTCGCGCTTGCGCCCGGTCAGCGCTGGCTCGTAGAAGCCGCGCGAGAGGTCGAGCGTCATGAACGTTGCGTCGATGATCCAGACGAGGATGAAGATGAAGGCAGCGGCGATCGCTCCGGTGGCGAGTGGCGCGGTGCGCGACATCAGCGAGCCCATGTAGCCCCACGCGAGCGCTTCCGCCGTCGCCATCGTCAGGATGATCAGCCGCGCCGAGAAGATCCAGAAGTCGGCGCTGCGGGTGAGCAACTCGTCGCCGTACGGCTTGAGCGCGAGACGTCGGACGAACTGCGAGAAGCGGTGATCGCGCGGCGGCTGCGGCGATGCGGAGGCTGTCATGCACGGCTCCTTGGGCGTCGGTCGGGGTCGCCGATGAGACACTGCGACTCAGAGCTGTCTACGCACGGCGAACGGTTCGGTGTACAGCCGCCTGCGATTCGCGCGTTCACCGCTTCGATGGCTCGACGCTCGGGCTGCGAACGTGCATGATCGTGGCGGGCCCGGCCGCCGGGCCGAACCCGAGGAGGTCGTATGCATCCAGGCCGTCGTGAATGTCGATCGCTCGCACTGCTGACGGACCTCTATCAGCTGACGATGGCCTATGGGTACTTCCGGGCCGGCAAGCAGAACGACGACGCGGTCTTCCACCTTTTCTTTCGCGAGAACCCGTTCGAGGGCGGCTATGCGGTCGCGGCGGGACTCGAGCACGCGATCGACTACCTGGAGAATCTCCGGTTCACCGATGAAGACCTCGACGACCTGCGCGCGCTCCGCGGCGACGACGGTTCGAGGCTTTTTCCCGAGGACTTCATCGAGTACCTCCGAGGGTTCGAGCTGAGCTGCGACGTCGATGCGATCCCTGAGGGGACACTCGTCTTTCCCCACGAGCCGCTCGTCCGGGTGAGGGGGCCGATCCTCGAGGCGCAGATCGTCGAGACCGCCCTGCTGAATATGATCAACTTCCAGACCCTGATCGCGACGAAGGCCGCGAGGGTCGTGCTCGCGGCGGGTGGCGATCCGGTCTTCGATTTCGGTCTGCGCCGCGCGCAGGGGATCGACGGCGGCCTTGCGGCGAGCCGCGCCGCCTACGTCGGAGGCGTCGCCGGGACGTCGAACGTCCTCGCCGGCGCGATGTTCGGCATCCCCGCGAAAGGGACCCACGCGCACAGCTGGGTCATGTCGTTCGCGTCGGAGCTCGAGGCGTTCCGGAAGTACGCGGAAGTGATGCCGGAGAACGCGCTGCTGCTCGTCGACACCTACGACACGCTCGACGGCGTCGCGAACGCGATCGAGGCGGGGAGACAGCTCCGCGAGAACGGCCACGATCTCGCAGGGATCCGTCTCGATTCCGGCGATCTCGCGTACCTCTCGATCCAGGCGCGCAAGATGCTCGACGAGGCAGGCTTCGAGAAGACTTCGATCGCCGCGAGCAACGACCTCGACGAACACCTGATCACCAGCCTCAAGCAGCAGGGCTCGCGCATCGACGTCTGGGGCGTCGGCACCCGCCTCATCACGGCCTTCGACCAGCCGGCCCTCGGCGGGGTCTACAAGCTGACGGCGATCCGTACGGCCGGAACCGAATGGCAGTACAAGATCAAGCTCTCCGAACAGGCGATCAAGATCTCGAACCCCGGCATCCTGCAGGTGCGGCGGTTCATGGTCGACGGCGAGGCTGCGGGCGACATGATCTTCAGCGAAGACGGCGCGAAGCCCGGGCTGACGATCGTCGACCCGCTCGATCAGACCCGGCGCAAACGCTTCGGAGAATCGGCGATCGCCGAGGACCTCCTGGTGCCGGTGTTCCGCGGCGGGGCGCGGGTCTACGATCCTCCGCCTCTCGACGAGGTGCGGAAGCGGCGGGCTGCCCAGCTGCAGCTGTTCCATCCGGGCATCAAACGGCTCGTGAATCCACACCGCTATCCGGTCGGCCTCGAGCAGCAGCTGTTCGACCTGAAGATGAAGCTCGTGATGGAAGCGAGAGGGATGAGCTCGTAGCGCGGGGCGGGATTGGCCCGCGTCAGGCTCCCTGCGCTCAAGGCTCTGGAGTGAACGAGGCCGCGTAGCGGCCGACAGGGCATAGCACCCGGCTTCAGGGCGTGTTGCCGAACGTGTGCTTATTAATATGCTGTATTAATGTGTATAATATCGTGCAGGTGGTTACCTCTGCATGATGACCAAGGAAGTCCCTGTACAGAACGCGTTCTTTCCGGCGCAGGA
>JBAQWH010000132.1:0-1931 GCA_049298815.1 Thermoanaerobaculia bacterium
TCCGCGGCCGGCGAGCGGCGCGACCCGGGAGAAGGGCGGTCAGACCCGGGAGAAGAGCGGCGCGACCCGGGAGAAGGGCGGTGCGACCCGGGAGAAGAGCGGCGCGACCCGTGAGAAGAGCGGTGCGACCCGGGAGAAGGGCGGTGCGACCCGTGAGAAGAGCGGCGCGACCCGTGAGAAGAGCGGTGCGACCCGGGAGAAGGGCGGTGCGACCCGTGAGAAGAGCGGTGCGACCCGTGAGAAGAGCGGTGCGACCCGTGAGAAGGGCGGGCCCTCAGTCCTCGATCTCCCGCTTCTCCAACGCTGCGATCGCCGGGCCTTCGAGCACGTCGCCGTCCGGCGCGAAGCGGCTGCCGTGGCACGGGCAGTCCCAGCTCTTCTCGAACGTGTTCCAGTGGACCAGGCAGCCGAGGTGCGTGCAGACGGGGGAGAGGGCGGTCCACTCGCCGGAGGCGCTGCGGTGCACTGCGACCTTCCTGCCGTCGATGCTCGCGATCCGCCCCTCGCCCGCGGGAATGTCGGCGAGGGCCTGCACGTCGGCGCGCCGCAGATAATCCTTCGCGTATTGCGCGGCGACATCGGCGTTCTCCTTCGCGAAGTTTTTCGCCGACTTCGCCGGGGTGAAGCGATTCGCGCGGAAGACGCCGGCCCATTCGTTCGCTCGTCCGAGGATGTCGTCGGTGATGATCGCGGCGGCGACCGGTCCCCAGAGGAGGCCGTTCGTACTGAAGCCGGTGGCGATGAAGAGGTCGTCGTTCGTTCCGGACTGTCCGATGAACGGGAGCTGGTCGGCCGCGTGGTAGTGCTGGCCCGACCAGGTGAACGCGATCGACGCGACCGGGAAGTGCGTGCGCGCGTACGACTCGACGTTCGCGTAGTAGTCCTCGGCGTTGTCGTGCTGCCCGACCTTGTGCTTCTCCCCGATGACGACGAGGTACTTCGTGCCGTTCGCGTCGAACGAGCGGATCGAGTGGTTCATCGGCTGCTCGAGCGTCCAGAAGATGCCTTCGGGAAAGGCATCGCCGGAAAGAACCGCCGCGATCCCGTATTCGCGGTACGGGCCGAGCTCCGTCTGCACGAGATGGAAGCCTTTCGGGCTGTGGGTCGCGAGGACGATCTTCTCCGCGCGGACGCGCCCGCCAGCGGTTGCGATCACGTACTCCTTCGCGTCGATCTCCTCGGCCTTGGTCTGCTCGAAGATCTGGCAGCGCTCGGACCGGATGGCCTGAGCCAGCAGACGGGTGTACGAGAGCGGGTGGAACTGCACCTGCCGGTCGATCCGGAGTCCGCGGCCGATCGCCATCGGCATCGGAACGGTGCTGGTGAGCGAGGCTTCGAGGCCGCCGGCGACCGCGGCTGCGTGCTCGCGTTCCATGATCTCGACTTGCGAGTCGTCGGTCGGGAAGATCGTGTGCGGGCGTCGTGCGAAGCTGCAGTCGAGCGCGTAGCGTTCGACGGTCCGCTCCACGTGTGCGATCGCCGCCTGGCGTGAGCCGCAGACTGCGCGCAGGACGTCGTCGCCCCACTTCTTCTGGACGACGTGCAGGAAGTCGTCGACGACCGCGTGCAGGTTCCCGGTCGAATGGCCGGTGGTCCCTCCGCCGATGCGATGCGCTTCGAGAACGGCGACCCGTTTGCCGGAATCCGCCAGGAGCTGTGCGGCCGTGACCCCAGTGATTCCGCCGCCGACGATGGCGACGTCGACCTCGAGGTCCTGCGTGAGCGAGGGGAAGCTCACCTCTGCAGCGGTGCCTTCCCAGAGCGACTTGCGGTCCATGGCGACTCCTTTCGCACGGACCCGATTCACAAGGCGCGCCTGCGCGAAGAGTTGCCGGGTGCGCCTGCAGCGCGGGAGGGGTTCCTCGGGGAGCTCAGCGGGACACGTGATCCGCTGCACAAAAAGAAAAGGGCGGCAGCGCGCCCGGCCGCCC
>JBAQWH010000133.1:0-1842 GCA_049298815.1 Thermoanaerobaculia bacterium
TCACTCTTCACTCTTCACTCTTCACTCTTCCGGCTTGTCCGTGAGAAACCCCACCTTAACCGCCCCTGCCTCGTGCGCGGCGTCCATCGCGGCGACGGCGCGCTCGAAGGCGAGGTCGTCCTCGGCGTTGACGAACACGACGCGGTCCTCGGGCCTCCGCGATCCCATCTGCTGCGCGACCGCGTCGCGGAGCCCTTTCGCGTCGGCGAACCGCTGCCCGTTCAGGTAGAAGCCGTCGGCCCTCGCCGTGATGACGAGCTGCTCGACGTTCGACTCGGGAGGTGGCGCGGTCACCTCCACCTTGGGCGGGACCTCGACGTCGAGCCCCATCTGCAGGATCGGCGTGGCGACCATGAAGATGATGAGCAGCACCAGCACCACGTCGACCAGCGGCGTGATGTTGATCTCGGATCGGACCCTCTGACCTGCGCCGGCGAAGGCCATCAGCGTGCACCTCCGTCGGGGCTCTCGGTGAGGATCGCGACGCGCGTGAACTGCGCCTCGTTGGCCGCGCGCATCACTTCCCGGACCTTGCCGAAGTTGATCCGCTTGTCCGCCTTCAGCATCACGGCCCGGTCGGGATCCCTCTGGTACTCGGAGCGGAGGTAGGTCGTCAGGTTCGCGTCGGGAATCCAGCTCTGGCCGACGAAGACGGTGCCGTCCTGCTTGACCGAGATCAGGAGGTCGCCCTCGGATCCCCGCTGCTTCTTCGCATGCGGGCCGGCGGGGAGGAGGACGTCGACGCCCTGCTGCAGCATCGGCGTGACGACCATGAAGATGATGAGGAGCACGAGACAGACGTCGACCAGGGGAGTGACGTTGATGTCGCTCCTGAACTCGTCCGTGTTGCCGCCATCGAATGCCATCCGCGATCCGTCAGCCGCGCTTCCGCGCGCGTGCCTGGTGCTTGATGAAGAAGTCGATGAGCTGGGAAGCGGAGCTCGACATCTCGACCTGGAAGCGGTCGACCCGGTTGAGGAAATAGTTGTAGAGCCAGACGGCGGGAATCGCGACGAAGAGGCCGAACGCCGTCGCTGCCAGAGCCTCCGCGATGCCGGCCGAGACCGCGCCGAGACCGCCCGAGCCGGACATCGCCATGCCACGGAACGCCGTGATGATGCCGACGACCGTCCCGAACAGGCCGACGAAGGGAGCGCTCGTCGAGATCGTGGCGAGGTTGCCGAGCCCGCGCTTCATGTCGGACGCGACGATCAGCGCCTCGCGGTCGACCGCGCGCCGCCCCGAGTCGACCGGGTCGAAGTCCGCCGGCAGATCGGTGGCACGCGTGACGTCACGGTATTCGGCGAGCCCTGCCGACAGCACCCGCGCAACGTGGCTGTGGCGGAACCGGATGTCCTCCGCAAGATTGACCGCATCGTCGAACCGGTGGGCGCGGAGCAGGGGCGTCATGCGCGACGCGACCTCGTGCGACTCCTTCTTCGCGCGGTGGAACCTCAACAGCCGCTCGATCGCAATCGTGAGTGACCAGATCGACATCAGCGCAAGCACGAGCACGACCGACCTGCCCAGCCACGTCATCGACTCCCACATCCCCGTGAGGGTGAAGGTCGCTTCCATCCCTTCCATCAACTGACTCCTTCGGCGGCTCTTGCGCCAGGCGAAACGGCGTCTCGTACACCGGAACGCCCTTCCGGATCAACGCCTTTGACGCGTCAGCCCCCGCGCACGTACCGTCGGACTCTGCCGAAGCGGTGCCCGTTCGGGCCGGGGAAGGGGCGTTCGAAGGCCGGTGGTCAGGGGTCAGTGGCCAGTGGCCAGTGGCCAGTGGTCAGTGGCCAGCGTGTCATCCTGAGCCGCCGATGCCCCGGAGGGGCTGAGGAC
>JBAQWH010000134.1:0-20366 GCA_049298815.1 Thermoanaerobaculia bacterium
CCCGGGCAGGTCTCGGTCAGCTCGCGGGCACGGCGCCAGGCCAGGGTTTCCGTGTCCGTACCAGCGGGGAACTCCAGCCCATAGCGCGCCGCCGTCTCAAAGGAGGCGATCGCGGCGCGAATCCTGATCCCCAGCAGTTCCACGCCCGCAACGGACACCATGATGTCGGCGTTCAGGACCAGCCCTTTGTCGAGCAGAGTTTCGATCACATGCATCAGCGTCCCTTCGCGGTCGCGCTGCGGCTTGATCTGGTTCATCGGGGCTCCCGTTCAGACATCCCATTCATCCTGCATTTCCCGCCTCGGGCGCCTCGTCCGGCGGCCGAGGGCTCAGCCATGCCAGGGCAGAGCTCATGTCGTTGTAGAAGACGCGGTAATTGCCATCACCGAAGGCCAGCCGCGCAAGGTAGGCGATCCGGCTGTTCGTGACCACGATGCCCATCTTTCCTGCCAGCTGGGCGACGGCCCGGGTGGGCTCGATCACATCGTATGCGGTGTCGACGGTCGGCGCCTCCATCTCGAGTGCGTCGTACAGGACGCTGCGCCGGCCGGCGTCTCGAAGAATCGTGGCCACGCGTCGGTGCGCTTCCGTGAGGAGCTCTTGTGTCGCCGCACCCCGAAGCCGAGCGATCACAATGTCGCCCACCAGTTCTACCCAGAGGCTCTCCCGGCTCATCATCTCAGCGCCTCCCCGGCGTAAGGCTGGTCAGTAGCTGCGGTCCACGCAGCTTCAGCGGTGGCATAACCTGTCCAACGTGTCTGTGCATGTCGAATCCCCCGGTCGTGGCCCGCTGCTGCGAGCAGGACGAATGTCGTAGCAGGACCGGAGGCGGGTCGAGGCCGCGCTCACCATCGCGCCACAGCTGCTCGATAGGATAATCGGGATTGAGCAACTGGCCAATGAGGAGAAATATGCCCGGTGAAAAGGCACCTGAAGAACAGCGGAAGGAGCAAATCCTGCGCGCGGCGCTCGCCGTCGCAACGCGGCAGCGGCTGGAAGGACTTTCGACACGCGCGGTGACGACCGAGGCGGGCCTGAGCCACGGCATGGTCTTCTTTCACTTCAGGACCAAAGATGCGCTGCTCATCGCGCTGCTCGAGTCGCTCCTCGAGGAGATGGCCGTCCCACGTCTCGACGAAGATCTGCAGGAAATCACCTGGCCGTCGGAGCGGCTGCTGGAGCTGCTGCGAAGGGAGATCGGCCGCCTTCTCGCCGAGCGTTCGAAGGTCGAGCTCTTCTTCGACTACTGGGTGATGGGGACGCGTCACCCGGCAATTCGACAGCGCATGCGCGGCGCCCTCGAGCGCTACCGCGAGCTGCTTCGGGCAATCGCGGAGGAGGTGGTGCGCCAGGCGCCACCGCGACTTGCGGCGGTGTCCGCTGACGGCCTCGCCGCGGTGGTGGTGGGATTCATCGAAGGCTGCGCCGTCCAGGCGGTCATCGATCCCGACAGGTTCGACCTCGAGGAGTTCATGACCACGGCGCGCGCCCTGCTCGCACAGCTCGGCGGGGAGGAGCGCAGGCCACGTGCAAAACGGCTCGGCAAAGAACGCTGACTAGGTTCCAAACGTCTCGTTCCAGCGTGGGAAGACATCGGGCAATCGGCGGAGCTATGACCCGAGAGATGCCAGCAGGATCGCGACTTCATCTGCGTGCGATCGTCGCAGCTTCTTGACGCCTTCCCTGATGATCCGGTTCGTTCGTGGACCGAACTCTTTCGCCCAGCGCTGAGCCACGCGAAGGACGAAGCCAGGGTGCTTGCCGCTCGCGTTCCGTAACATGCTCGCCACTGATTTACGGACGTAGAGACTCTCGTCCGCACGGAGCCCCTCGAGGATTGGCAGAACCCTCATCGGGTCGCGCCGTGCCATCGATCGCATACTCTCGCTGGCGGCACGTCGGATGTTCGGATCGCGATCACGAGCCCAGGCCTGCATGGCTTCCAGCACAGCGTCCGGTTTTTTCCTGCTCACTTCGACGAGCACCGTCGCCGCGACTTCGCGTTCGGTCCACCCATCGCTTGCTGCGAGCTTCCGGATGCGTGGCAATGCACGCCCCAGGTCGTCCATCGCATCGCGCGCCAGGTCCGGGACGTCCGCTATTTTTGCGATTCGCGGTCCACTCATCGCCGTTGACTCATCGTTGTGCTTCTCTCATCAGATCCTCGTTCGCGAGCGATACCCACGCCATCGTACGGCAGTAGGAAGGCAATGAACACCTCGCGGGGAATGCTCGGATTGACGATGCAGGACAAGCTGCGTACCCTCGTTGGCGAGTGAGCATGAATCGTCCCGTGTTCGGCATCGTCGCAGGCCTTCTCTTCGGCGCGATTGACGTCGCGCTCATGCTGCCGCTGAAGTTCGAGGATCGTCCGACCGCGTTTGCAGCCGCATTCGCCAGTCGGTTCGCCATCGGTGTCCTCGCTGCCACGACCAACCTGCCGCTGCCAGGGTGGGCGCGGGGTCTCATCGTTGGACTGCTGATTAGCATTCCCGACGCCATCATCACCAAGGCGTACGCTCCGATTCTCGCCACAGGCGTGCTCGGCGGCGCCCTCATCGGCTGGGCAGCAGAAAAGTGGACGCGCGCGCACTAGCCGGGCCTGGAGGTCAGCACCGAATGTCCGAATACTCCGTCGACCAGCACTTTCAGGATCGCGCACCTGCACTTCGGCAAACCTACGACGCTCTTCTCAGGGTGTCACGCCGCTTCGGTCCGAGGAGCCGAAGAAGACGTCGATCCACCTTGTGGCGCGCTCTGCGTTCGCGGGTTTTGCCATGCGGAAAAGCGAGCTGTTGCTCACCATCAAGTCGCCAACCGACATTCAAAGTTCGCGCATTCGGAAACGAGAACGGGTGTCGGCAAACCGCTGACACCTGGAAGTGCGGCTGTCGGATCCAACGCACGTAGATACGGACATCGAGAGCTGGCTCGCAGGCGTTTGAACTATCAAAGTAAACCTTCCCTGCGCAGCGGTCCCGCTTCCTTGACTCCGTTTCCTCCTTGCCGAAGGCCGGCACCACCTACACCCACCTGGTCCGTGCCACCGGCGAAGGGGCGATGGCAGGGATGACCGTGGTTCTGCGCGTGTGCTGATGTTGGTGGCATTTGCGCGCAAGCCTGGCGCGCAGCAAAACACATCTCGGAGGTGACACGACCTACGAGTCTAGTGCTCGATCCTACGCAACCGTTGCAGAAAGGCTCGGATACGTCGCGCGTTCTGACCGGCGTCGCCTACACCGACGCGCGAGGTCGAGCGGACATCGATTCGTGTCTGATCGCCGAGGAGGGGACGGATGCGGATCGCGACATCGTCCCTAAATCCGAACCAGCGTGTCGTATCCGTCGCCTCGATCATGCCGTCTTCCGGTCTTTGCGACACGATGTGCCAGTCCATCGCCCGCGCGGTTTCGATCGCTCGCGCGAAGGCGCGATCCGGCGGGAATGGCAAAACGACCGGAGCGAGGTCGCGATATGCGTTCTGGTGCATGCTTACCGTGCGCTGATCGATCCCCTTCGGGTCACCTCCTCGCAGCGGTACGACGCTGGAGAAGCGAGGAGGGTCGGCCAGGTCCGTCGTCACGTCGTGGATCGGCGGCGTTTGTCTCACCGCAAGGAGCTTCCACAGCGGGAGCAGGAAAAGCGACAGGCCGATCACCACCGGCAACGCGGACATCCAATTTCCCTGGCTCGGCACCGGAGCACGCCACCACGCCACGCCGCCTGTGACGGCAGCGATCAACCCGACGACGCCGGAACCCGCAAACAGAAGCAAACCCACACGGAAATTCCACCAGGCCCAGCGTGTTCCCGGTCCCGAACCCGCCATTAGCAGAATCCCTACTACTGTCAGACTCATGGCGACCGTTCTCATTTGTTAACCTCCGCTCCGCTGATTCCATCAAAACAAGAGTTTCGTCAGGAAGAAGTCGGTCAGCAGGATGATCATCGAGGCGCTGACCACGGCATCGGTCGTCGCGCGTCCTACTCCCTCAGCCCCTCCAACGGTGTAATACCCTCGTACGCATCCTGTCAGCGTGAGGATCAGACCGAACACCGCGGCCTTGATCAAGCCGGTCCAGAGGTCATGCAGCTCGAGAAATTGGAATGTATTCGTCTGGTACGCCACCGGGTTCGCATCCAGGAGCTTTACAGCAACGAGATACCCACCATAGATCCCGAAGGCGTTGCCGAGCATGACGAGCAGAGGAAGCATCACCATGCCCGCAACCACGCGCGGTACGAACAGGTATTGAATGGGGTCAGTCGCCAGAGCCACGAGCGCATCGATCTGCTCGGTGACACGCATGGTGCCGATCTCCGCTGCCATCGACGACCCGACCCGGCCGCTCACCATCAAACCCACGAGCACGGGCGACAGCTCGCGCAGCATCGACAGCGCGACGAGGCTGCCGACGAACCCTTCGGCGTGAACCCTCCGGAAGCCGTTGAAGGTCTGCAGCGCCAGCACCATCCCCGTGAACAGAGTCGTCAGCGCCACGACGGGAATCGACTCGACCCCCAGCCGGACCATCTGCCGCAACCACTCCGCGACGTCGAGCGGTGGCCGCACCGCTGCCGCCGCGGAGCGGCCCAGCATCATGAACCACTCGCCCGTCCGCTCGGACAGAGCGATAAACGGCCGGCCGATCCGGTCGAGGATGCGATAGGCGACGTCTCGCAGTGGTGCTTGCACGCTCGTCCAAGTATTGACGCTCAGTCTTTTCAATCATACTGTATGTCAAGTGAGCTGACCCCAAGGTCAGTCAATGGCGCGATGGCTACGAAGACAAAACAGGCAATCGTGGAGGAGTTCCGGCTGTCGAGCATCCAGGATGCCGCGATGCGCGTCATTGCTCGTAACGGACTGCGCGCCACGACGATGAACGACATCGCCGAGGAAGCCGAGATCGCGAAGGCGACGATCTACCTCTACTTTCGCGACCGTGATGAACTGCTGGAGAAAGTCGCTGATCGCGCCTTTGGCGCGTTGATGACGGATATCGCCTCCGTCTTCGACGCGCCTGGCACATTGGAAACACTGCTTCTGTCGCTGGTCATCCGTCAGATCCGGTTCTTCGATGGAAATCGGGAGTTGTTCCTTGCCTACATCGACCTGACGCAGCGCGATGCAACGGCCCGCCTCCGCCGCCGACGTGAACAGTCTCATGCAGGCTACGTCGAACGAATGGCCCGACTGTTCGACGCGGCGATCGCCGCGGGAGAGTTGCGGCCGATCGACACGATGCACCTCGCCGCTCTGTTCACCGACGGACTTCGTGGCGTCATCGTCCGACGGATGGAGGAACAGCCGAAACTGCCTCCTGAGCCGTTCGCTGAGTTCATCGTTTCAGTGTTCCTCCACGGAGTCGCCGAACCAGAATCTTTGAGCACACGCACCACCTCGCGGATTGATGCAGGAGGCGAGACGTGACGCGGCTGCTGCTGATCTTGTTCCTCGCGGGTGCATGCGCCAGTCCGAAGCAGACCTCGCAGAGCCCCGTTGTCATAGGAACGCCTACCGAGCTGGAGCGCTTTGCCGGCACGTGGCGCGGTACCATTGATGCGCCTCCGGAGCAGATGCGCTCTCCGTTGGGGTTCGTGATTCACTCAGCCGCATCGTCTGGTGGTGCCTCACTCAGCGTCTCCCGTGGGCAGCCCGTACGCATCCTCTGGATCCGCCTGTCCGGCCGAACAATGACCGGAGCCATCGAGCCATACATCGACGCCTCCTGTTCCTGCGAGGTGTACGCAATCTTCGAGTCTACACTCGATGAGACTGGCCGCAGGCTCCACGGTTCCTCCCGCCAGCGCGTCCGGCATGTCTGGCGCGACGCTGCCACGTGGAGCGCGGAGCGAGTCGACATCAAATAAGGAGAAGGAGATCCGAGGAAGAGGCTGCGGAGTTCGAGCACTGGCAATCGGCCACCAATCCACAGCACATCCGGGCTTCTGCTGCGCCGACTCTTAGACGAGATCCTCACGCCCGATCGCCCGAAGATAGGCGGAGCGCTTGAGCCAGTAAATGCGCCGAGCCTCGATACGCGCGTCTTGCGCCTGGTGCAACAGCACTTCCGCCTCGAGCAGGTCCGAGAGTGTCACGATTCCACTGGTGTAGCGGTCCTTTTCCTCTCGCAGGTTGACCTCGGCCTGCTCGACGGCCGCCTCCTCCACCTCCGCCGCGCGCCAGGCCGCATGCAGATCGTCCCAGCTCCTCTCGATCTCGAGCGCGATCAGGCTGCGGGTCTCGGCGAGCCGGTTCCGCGCAATCTCCTCTTTGGCGCGCTGCGCAGCCATCGCATGAGCGCCCTCCCAGTGGGCGCTAATGGGTACATTCACCGTGCCGAAAACGGCGACATCGTTGAGCGTGCTCAGCCCCGAGAAATCATACCGCAAGGCCATGGCTCCGACCGACACGGTCGGCAACATCTCGCCTCTCTTGAGTGCGGTCTGGAGTCTCTCGGCCTGAACGGCACGCTCCAACTGACGGATCTCCGGTCGACGCTCGATCCCTCCCTCACGCGTCTCGCCTAGCGGCGTCGGATCCTGTGGAGACGCCAGCCCCTCAGCGAGCGCGATGGCGTCGCCTTCAGGCAGTCCGACGTGCCTGCGGAGGTCGCGCGTCGCCAGGCGCAGGCCGCTCTCGATGCGCAATCGGTCGACCTCGGCCTGCTTCCGCTTAACAACGACCTTGAGTAGGTCGTTGCGCGTGGCGATCCCAGCCTCCACCGCGTCGTTCGCCTGTGCTTCCAGGGCGACCAGAAGGCTCTCATAGGCCTTGAGCGTGCGCTCCTTCTCGGTGAGCTCGATGATACGCGAGTACTTTTCTTCCGTCAGAGCCAGGGCGTCACGCCGCGCCATCACCGCATTGTCCCCGGCGACATCAACTCCCAGGGTCGCTAAGAGGTTGCCGTTCTCGATGCGGCCGCCCGCATAGAGCGGCTGCACGGCAGTCAGGGTGGCCGCGTATCCGTCCTTGGCGAGCGCCATGCTCCCGCCGCCAGTAGCGATTTCGACCAGTGGCGACTGGGACGCCACCGTGATGGCTCCCGCCGACACTTGGGGGAAGTACTTCGTGGAGGCCGCCTTCCGTGTCTCACCAGCGGCGGACACTGCGAGGTCTGCTGCCTTGACGTCGGCGTTGTGCTGAAGCGTGAGCGCGCGGAGCTGTTTGAGCGTGATCGGCGGCTCCTGCGCATGCGCTGGCACGGCCGCGCAGGCCAAGAGAACCAAGAGGCCGACCGTCACCGCCTTCGGAGCACGAACGCCCGGGTGTCCGTTCGCGGTCTCCGCGATCCGCCAGTAGGCCACCGGCAGAACGAAGAGCGTCAAAATCATCGAGAAGAGCAGGCCGAAGCAGGTCACCGCGCCCAGCGGGCCCCACAACGTGGATCCGCTCAGGATCATCGGCACGACCCCGACAGCCGCGGCAGCTGACGTGAGGAAGATCGGGCGCATTCGCCGCTTCCCAGCCGCCAACGCGGCCTCGCGACCACTGAGGCCTCGGTCGCGTTGAAGATGCTCCGCATAGCCAACCAGGATAATGCCGTTGCGCACGACGATCCCCATCAGGCTGATCATGCCGACGAAGGCGGTGAAGCCGAAGGGCGACCGCGTGACGAACAGCCCGAACAGAGCCCCGAACAGGCTGAGTGGCATGGTCAACATCACGAGCAGCACTTTACGGTGGCGATGGAACTGAAGAAGCAGGATCAAGTAGACAATCGCGACAGTCGTTGCCAGCGACAGCGCCAGTGGACCGTACTGCTCGCCCATGGCCTGCTTCTCTCCTCCGTACTCGACGCGCACGCCCGGCGTGGGGCCAAGCGTATCGACGAAGCGCTCCAGCTCGCGTTGCACGTCGATGGCCAGCACGCCCATGGCGACGTCAACGCGCACCGTGAGCGTGCGCACGCCATTGCGTCGCACGATGGTCTCGTCGTTCCATGAAGGTCGGATCGTCGCGAGCTGCTCGAGCGGAACGGTGGCCGTGACCATGGCCGACGACACGTACTGCTGCCTGAGGCCCTCGATAGTGCCCGTCTCGCGCGGGTCGCCGGCCAGCAGGACGCGCACCGGGTAATCGTCCTCCCAGAGCGTGCCCACTGGGAGGCCCGGGCCGCTCCCGACTGCGAGCGAGAGCTGGAGTGCTGCGGGCGACACGCCCAACCGCGCGGAAGCGTCCTGGTCCGGAATGACTTCGACGCCCTGCAAAGGCTCGCCGAAGTCGTCGCGCACCCAGGTGGCGCCCGGGATGCCGCGTGCCTGCGCCTCGACGCGCGCCGCCAGCGCCTTCAGAGTCCCAATGTCGTGGCCCGACAACCGCACCTCGATCGGCGCCTTCGCCGACTGGAAGTCGAGCTGCTTCCAGCGCACCCAGCCCTCCGGAAAGGCGCCGCGGTAGCGCACCGAGTAGTCCTCGAGCACGGCGACGGCCGCGCCGTCGTCCACCGTGTTCACCAGCAGTTGCGCATAGTTCCTCGCCGGCATGTTGGGCGCATAGACCGTGTGGAAGCGCGGCGAACTCGTGCCGACGAACGACGTGACATTCGTAACCCGTCGGTCGGCGAGCAGGATCTTCTCGAGGCGACGGACCAGCTCGTCGGTCTGCTTGAGTGGGCGACCGCTCGGCAGATAGACCTCCACCGCAAACTGATTCCGGTCCACCTTTGGGAAGAGCTGCTGGGGCACGACCAGGGCGAGGAGCATGGCCGCCACCACCGAAGCAGCTCCCACGCTCACGGTCACCCACGGGTGAGAGAACGCCTTGTCGAGGACGTGGTCGTAGAAGCCCTCCAGTCTGTCCAGGAAGCTCGGTTTGTCACGGCCCTCCTGCCGGTGCAGCCCCTTCTTGATGAACCAGAAGTTGAGAATGGGCACGAGCGACACCGCGAGGACGAGACTCACGCCCAGCGCGACCGCGATGGTCACGGGTAGCGTTCCGATGAAGTCCCCTCCGATGCCGGGCAGGAAATAGGCCAAGGGCACGTAGGCCATCACGATCGCGATCGTGGCCGTGAGGACCGGCACCATCAGCTCGCGCGCGCTCCTCCACGCGGCCGTCCAGGGGGGCGCCCCGCGGTCCAGCATCTCCACGTGGTCGTCGACGACCACGATCGCGTTATCGACCACCATGCCGAGCACGACGATGAGCCCGGCCAGCGACACAGACTGCAGCTCGACGCCCAGGAAATTCAGGATCCCGAGCGTGCTCAAGATGCTGACGGGGATGGTCAGCGCCGCCACGCTCGCCACGCGCAGCGGGAGCAGCAGCATCGTGACCGCGATCACGGCAAGGATAGCCAGACCGAAGTCGCGCAGGAAGTGTCCAATTGCGGCCTTGACCACGCGCGGCTGGTCGGCGACGCGGGTGATCTGGACGGTTGGCGGCAGCTCGCGCCTGGCCGCGGCCAGGGCCTCGTCGACCTGGCGGCCGAAGCGGGTAATGTCGTTTCCCTTCTGCATCTCGATGGAGAGCACCAGCGCGGTCTTGCCGTTGAAGCGCACGTAGGCATCATCGTGACCATACTCGCGCGTGATGGTCGCCACGTCGTGCAGTCGCACGTACGAGCCGGTCGGCTCGGAGAACAGGATGGTGTCGCCCAGCTCCTTCTCGGAGCGCAGCGTCTCGCCGACGTGGACGGGCATCTCGAGTGCATTCGAATCGAGACGGGCCGGCGCCGGCGCGCCACCCAACCCCTGCAGCGACATCCACACGGTGGCGGGACGAATCGCATAGCGCGCCAGCCGCTCTCGCGAGATCGTCACCCGGATAACCTCCTCTTGCAGACCATAGCGCCGCAGCTTGGAGGTGGCCGGGATGCGGCGCAGGTGGGACTCGATCACTTCGAGCTGCTTCTCGAGGTCGCGAGGGCTGTGGCCGTCAGCCACGACGGTGAAGAGGAGAGCACTCGTGTCACCGAAATCGTTGTCGCCCACGAGCGCCAGCACCTGCGCCGGGAGCTTCTGGCTGCGCAGCTCGTTGAGCCCGAGGCGCAGCTTGGCCCAGAAGGCCGGCGCTTCGGCCCCCTTGATGCGTTCGTCCAACTCCACGACGACAATGACGCGCCCCTCCTGCGACATCGAGTACGTCTTGGCCTTGTCCACCTCGTTGAAGCTGAAGAGATAGTCCTCCAGTGGACGCGTGAGCTTCTCCTCAACCTGGCTCGAGCTCGCTCCCGGCATCACGCCGATCACGAGCCCCTGGCGAATGGTGAACTCGGGAAACTCCTGGCGGGGCATGGTAAAGAAGGAGACCATCCCGAACAGGGCCAGCACTCCGACGAAAGTAATGACGATCCGCCAGTGGATCATCGTCCGCTCGATGAGGCCGTGGGGTCGCTTCACGTCAGGTCCCCCCCACCTTCACCGTCATGCCGTCGGCCAACATGGGCGAGCCGGACGTCACCACGCGGTCACCCGCCGCCACCCCATGGGCGAGCGCCGTGCCCTCTCCCAGAAAACCGGACACCTCCACAGCCTGACGGCGGAGCTTCCCGTCCGGCCCGACGATGTACACGCAAGCGTTTCCGGCTTCGTCCACTCTGACGGCCTCGGGCGGCACCACCACAGTTTGGCTGGGTTTCTCCTGATGCAGGAACACTTCCGCGACCATTCCGACGCGCAACGCGCCGTCCGGATTGGGCACGGCGACCTTGACCGTGTAGGTCCGCGTGAGCGGATTCGCCACGACGCCGACCTCCCGAACTGTGCCCTCGAACGTCCTGCCCAGGGCACCCACGACGATGCGCCCGGCCTGCCCCTTCTTCACGCCCACCACCTGCGTCTCAGGGACGGGTGCCGTGGCGAGTACCGTCCGCGTCTGGACGAGCGTGATGGCTGGGATCCCGGGAATGGCTGTCGCGCCGGGCTCGGCGTTCCTGCGCGCGACGATGCCCGACTCCGGCGCCCGCAGAACGGTGTCGTCGACGCCCTTCTGGGCCACAGAAAGCGCCAGCCGCGCCTGCTGCACTCCGGTCTCCACCTCGACCCACTTCACATCCGGCATCGTGCGATTGCGGTGCATAGGTTCGAAGCGTCGGTAGGCATCCTCGGCCTGATCCGCTCTGGCCTTGGCGATCCCGAGCGCATCCTTGTAGGAGGCCGCGGTGAGGCGCGCGAGCGCCTGCCCGCTGTGCACGAACTCTCCCTCCTGCACCAGCACTTCCTCGATGGTCCCTGGTTCGGTGAAGCTCAGGGACGTCGAACGTTCCGCCTCGATCGTCCCGGACATACGGAGGTCGCGAGCGGAGTCGCTCTGCTGGGCCACGGCCACCTGCACAACCTGAGGGGGCGCGGCCTGCGACTCTGCCCGGCGGCATCCGGACGCTGCCAAGAGGAGCAGCCCGGCTGCGAGAGCGACCGCAACGTGGTGCTCAGTCAGACGGTGATCGGATTGAGCGGTGGCTCCCTGACGCGTTTCCATCTGCAACCTCTCTTTTCGCAATCGACCCATCCAGATCCACCTGCACCGCAGTCGACCGACCATCCACGCCGCGGCTCGAAGCCCTACAGCGAGGCGAGCCCGATCTGTGGCCGGCTGTTCGACTTGCCGAATCAGGAGAATCGATGTTAAATGAACGTTCGTTAAGCATGAATTGCAGGAGTATAGGGGAATCAGAGATGACGAAGCAACCGCCCACGCACACGCGCGACAAAATACTCGGACTGGCGGTTCCGTTCTTTGCGACGGTCGGATTTGAAGGGGTTTCGATGCGTGATGTCGCGGCTGCGGTGCGCCTGACACCTGCCGCCCTCTACTATCACTTTTCGGACAAGGAGCAGCTCTATCTGGATGCCGTCGGGTATGCATTCAAAGAAAAAGTAGAGCCCTTAAAGTCCCTTCTGGACGGTGGAGGAACACCGTGGGATCGGCTCGAGGCGTTCGTCGCCCGGTTCACGCGCATGCTCGCCAAGGAGAAGGACGTCAGACGCCTGATGCAGTGGGTGCTGCTGGACAGCGATGAGCAGCGCCTACGAAAGCTGGCGGACTGCGTTTTCCTGGATTTGTTCAACGCCCTGCGCAAGCTCGCTGGTGAGCTCGCTCCGGGCCATGACGTATACCTGCTCGTCGTTTCGATGATCGGTCTGGTGATGTATCCCTTTGAAACCCAGTCCGTGCGACGCCTCCTGCCGGGCCACCTGCGAAAGCACGAAGACCCCGAAGCCATTGCGCGGCATGTCGTCGGCTTGCTGCGCAACGGTCTCGGCGGAACTAGCGAGGAAGAACCACGGCAACGTCCTGTCTCGAAGATCAGGCCAAGCGCGCGGGGTAGACGCACGCTGCTCCATACCCGCAAGGAGAAGAAGTGATGAAACTCGAGAAGTGTGGAAGAGCCCGCGGCAAAGGCGATCGAGGTGGCGGCTGCTGCCAGGGAACTTTCGCGGAAACCGCTGTATCTCCAAGCGCTCACCGTTGATCCCTCGCTCTTCGCCGCATGCCAGCGACTGGTCGGACACCGTTTTGCCAAACATTACAACCGCGTGACGCTGTTCAAAGTGCTCGCGGGAGAACGCTCTCGCGCCACGGACTCCGCGCTCGCTAGCAGGCCGATCATGCATCTCCCCGCTTCGACGCAACGGCAGCAGGTTCGCCGGCATTCACGCTCGGTCGCCCTTCTGATCGCGCTGCTCGCCGGCCCGGCCGCGATGGCAGCCCCGCCGGCCGAGGCGCCGCTGCACATCAGCTCGCAGGCACCTCTCCAGTCGTTGAGGCTCGGCCTCCTGCCGGTCGTTCCGGCGCAGCTGCCGCGTGGAGAAACACTGGTTCAGATGTCGGGGACGTGGACGAACGTCTGGGTGAACGACGCGCCGAGCCTGCTGCTCGATTACGAGGCGCTCGATTCGCGTATCACTCTGATCCACGGCCTCACCGAGCGCACGGAACTCCAGCTCGAGGTCGAGAACCGGAAGGGATTCGGCGGCTTCCTCGACCCACTCATTCAGGATTTTCACGGGATGATCGGAAACGGGATGAACGGTCGCGACTCCGTAGGACGTAACCAGGTTCACATCGAGATCCGTGACCCAGAAACCGGCAAGCTCCTCCTGGATCGGCACGCGCTCGGATCGTATTCGCGCGGCATCGTCGCTTCCGTCGCGCATTCGCGCCCGCTCGCCTCCGGGCAACTTGCCTATGCCGGCAGCGTACGAGTCCCGCTGCGGCACGGCGGCGACGAAGTCTGGCAATCCGCCGATGCCGGCGTTTCCCTCGCCTGGTCGCGTGTGGTGCGTGGCCGAAGCATCCATCTCGGCGGCGCGTTGACCCGCTTCAGAAAATCCGATCTCACACCGATCACACTCGATCGGACGCAGAAGACCGGGTTCGTTGCGCTCGTTCAACCGGTCACCCCGCGCACAGCGCTGATCGTCCAGTACCTCTTCAACGACGGCGCCGCGAGCCGCGGCCCGCTTTCACGCTCGGCACACGAACTGACGTTCGGCGGCCGTGTCCACCTGAACGAGGCCACGTCGCTCGACATCGGCATCCTCGAGAACATCATCCACTTCGACAATGGACCCGATTTCGGATTCCATGTCGCGATCACGCGCTACACGCACTGAAGGAGAGCCCCATGAAAGTAATCACCGCGGCAGTCGTTGCATGCCTCCTCGCCGGTTGTTCGTCGGTTCCGCCGGCCAACGGTCGTTCGCCCGCCTCTGGGCATACGTTCGGCAAACATGATGCCGAAGTGTGGCATCAAGGCACATGAAACAATCATCCCTCAATCATCGTGAAGATTACGATCCGGCATCGTTTCGGCGCCCAAGTGCCGTCATCGGGGTGCTTGCCGCCTCACACTCCATGCCGACAATTGCGGCAACGCTCTCTTCGTGGCCTCTTCGCCCGCCAGAATTATGTCCTTGCCGTCTAAGAACTTGCCCCAATGTGCTCTACTAACTTGAGGAGCGATCACGAGATCAGCGTTCTTGACGTTCCAATATGCGAGGTGGTGGCGCAAGAGGCTAATCGAGTTGTCTGCAATGCGATAGAATCCAAAGTCACTGTCTTCGTTCTCGCCGTTGGTAAAATAGTGAGCGTCCAAGTTCACCGCAACAACGATGTCCGCCCCCATTTGTCTTACAACCTCGACTGGAACCGGCAACGACAATCCGCCGTCAGCCAACAGTTGGTTCTCTTTCCTTATTGGCCTGAAGACCAACGGTAACGAAATACTCGCTCGGATTGCCGAGGCCACTTCGCCTTCGTCTATGATAACCGCATCACCATTCCTCAAATCCGTCGCTACGACGGAAAGAGGGGTCCCTAGTTCTTCAAATCGTACATTGCCGATATGACTTTCAATGAACTCCCTTACCTTTTCGCCGCCCAGCACTCCTTGCCGGAAGGAGGGGTCCAACAAAGAGAGAATCAGCCTCCAATTAGTATCAAGCGCTATCGTTTCCAGTCTTTCGACAGCCAGGTTGGCGGCGTAGAAGCCACCGACAATGGCTCCAATGCTTGAACCAGCAATGAAATCGATCGGAATGTTGTTCTCTTTCAACACCTTGATGACACCGAATGTGCGCCAATCCTTTCGGACCGCCGCTGCCTAGCGCCAAGCCGATCTTGGGTGCTCGTGATTCAGTCGTCATCATAACGTCATAGACTTCTCATATAGATGCCCACACACTGTAGGCGCTTTTCGTATTGTCGTTTCGTTGCACTGAACCGACATCTGGTGTCCGGACACGCCGTACCCGATCATCGCACCATCGATGAGATTCCGATCTTCAACCCACACCGTTGCGTCGACTCGTTCGAACCCGTCTGGCACCGATGCGCCTCGGGACAGACGCGGCGCGAAGGATTCCGGCCCGGTTGAGTCGCGACAGGCGCTTCATCCCGCGGCCCGGCAACGCGAGCCACGTTGCCCATACTCGCCCGGTCCGCACTGCACCGAGCCGGGAGAATTCCCGCCGGACTGCGGACTCGAATGCCCATAGCCGCCCCATGTAGGCCTCCACCTGACGCGCTTGCCAGCGCCGTGCGCGGATTCGCCCGTAATCGCTCACGAGCTGGGTGAACAGCGTTCTCAGGCGGCGCGCTTGGGGGTAAAGCAGGATCTCCTCGGCGCGCTCGGTGGCCAGCCGTGCGAGTTCCAGGCCGTGATCGATGAGGGGGCGTAGCACGCACGCGGTGTAGCGATCATTTAGCCGTTCGATCTTCTTGACCGGTAGGCTTGCGTAGACCGCGAGCAGGCGCCGTAGGTCGACGACGAGTGCCTTCTCCAGGCTCGGGTGCAGCCGGTCGAGGAGGAGCGGATCATCGCGTTCGGAGGTTGACCCGCGCATCCGCAAGTCCTCGACGTAGAGGCGCCGGTCGCCCAGATAGGCGGTGACCTGTCTGGTCACCGCCGCTTCGAGCGGATCGCGCGGCGTATCACTCAGCACCTGCGCGGCCGAGCGCAGCGGCTGCCCGAGCGAGAGCGGAAAGCGGGAGAAACGATAGCTCGCCCGCGAACCCGGCACCTGTCGGTATGCCCCGAGGTCCACCTTCAACGAAGCGTCTTCCTCGAACAGCGCACGCGCCCGCTCGAACAAGTCCAGCGGCATGGCAGGCAGAGCCAGCCGGTCAAACAGCGAGTGGTCGCCATATCCGCCGACCTGGAGCATCCGCGCGACAACGTGTGCGCAATTGAAATCGCTCCTGTCCCAGCGCAGGGTGCCGTCCCGAAACCCATCCTCGATGCGATGCGCCTCGGCCACCATGGCCGTCGTGCAGCCTTCCTGGATGCCCGCAACCCTGATCGCCAGCGTGTCCCGGCCATAAGCCATACCGTATGTATTGGTGTGCACCTGGGAGCAAGCCGGGCGTTGCACGCCATAGAGGTATTCCGCGAGGCTCATGTGCTGCAGCAGATTGGGGTCGATCGAACGATCGGCGAGGTAGTTGGCGCTGTAGACGGTGTCGTTGACGCGGATGGCAAGATGCCCGAAGGGGTTTTCGAGCACGATACGCTGCAGTGATTGCGAGGTCGCATAGGAGAGGAGCAGTTCGACCTCGGCCGGGGCTTCGGCATCGAGCCGCGCCAGAGCCTCGTCGATATCGAGGGCGGGCGTGCCGTTCTCGACGCCGAAATCGGGAGGCGGGCAGGCCGGGGTGAAGGAATCGTCGAGCGCGAACTGAGCGATCAGGGCGATGTTGGCGCCTTCCCGGAATTCGTGCTGGGCGCAGAGCATTCCCTCCCTTCTGCGCGGGTCCGAGAGGATATCCGCCGCCAGCTTGCCCGCCTGGTCCGGGTGCGCGACAAGTTCGGCGAGACCCAGGCGGACGAATAGCGCTGCGTTTTCCCGCTCGTGGCCGCTAACGATGTCGAGCAGGAGCGTCGGGGTGCCCATGGCGAATGCCTCGGACGGCGTGATGCCGCCGGCCTTGGTGATCAGCAGGTCGGCGGCGCGCATGTACGACGCCATCTCATGCTGGGGAAGGAGCCCAAGCACCTTCAGCGCCACCCGCGGCGGCAAGTGTTCCTGCAGGTCTGCGAGCGAGGCCTGCTGTCTGGTGTTCGTCCCGCAGGCGGCGATGATCTGCACGCGGCCCTGGCAATGGCGGGCGATACCCTCGACCACGGCGGTATAATCGGCAGCACCCTCCTTGCCGGCGGTGAGCAGCAGGGTGGGCGTGCCCGGGGCCAGTCCGAGCCGCGCGAGCGCGATCTGCCGCCCCTCCGGTTCGGTCGCCGGAATGCGCACCGGCATCCCACTGGCGACAACCCGGTCGGGCGGAACGCCGGCCGCGAGCCAGAGTGATTCGAGTTCTTCGTGGGCAAGAAAGGTGCGGTCGATGCACATCGAGATGCGCGGAAGGTATCCCTCGAAAAAATCCGTGTGCAGCCAGCCAATTCTCATGTTCGGCAACAGTTCCCGCTGACGCAACGTCCCCAGCACTTGCGCCGCCCCGTAGTGGGTGGCAATCACAGCATCCGGCGCTTGCGCCGCCAGATATGCGAGGACTTTCTCTTCCGGATAGTCGCTGGGCAGCAATGCGAGGGAGGGGACGCAGTTGCCGCGCGCCTGCGTCGAGCGAAACAGGTACTCGAAGCATTCCGGCAGACTGTTGGCGACGAACCAGTACAGCCGTTCGTCGATCCTCCGCCAGAGCGGATGCATGAACGCCCGAATGTCCTGGAGCAGCACATGGGCAGCGGGGTACTGCCTCCCGATTTCGTCCTGGATGGCTTGCGCGGCACTGATGTGTCCGTAGCCAATCGAAGAGTAGAAGATGACGATCTTTGGTGACTGGGCCGCCCGAACCTCGGACGCCGTTGATGCAACCGCCCCTTGGAGCCGAGCCTGACGGCGTCGCCTCATCCCCAGAATCGAGGCAAGGACGACGACCAGGGCGAACGTGGTCGCCAGAGCGACCGCAACGGCCGCGCCGGAAACGGACAAGGAGAGCATTGGCATCAGGTTGGTCATACGCTAACTGGACAAGAATTCCCAGTCGATTTGGGGACCGCCTTCGGCGTGTGCATTCCTTATCGCCCTTCCTTTGTCCTACGCGATGCCGCGCCACATAAGACACGCGCGGCCCTCCACCCGCCCGCGTCACCGTGGCATAAGCGGGGAATGCGATGACGTCGTCATTGCCTCAAGAGGAACCGCCATCACCGGGCACGGGCTATGACGCACGACCCGTTCCGTGGTTGTTCCGAGCACCGTCATGTCCAGGAACCGGTGATGCCGTGCGCCAATGACCACCAGGTCGCAGTTACTGTCGGATGCGGCTATCACGATCTCGCGAGCCGCTTCGCCATGGCGTATCACCTCGTCGATTGGACAGCGCTCTCTTTGGGCATCGGGAATCCATGTGTGGAGGTCCGAGATCGAGCCGGCCTGTCGGGGCGTCCGGACGTGCAGGACCGTCACTGAAGCTCCGAAGCACCCGGCTACGAGTGTCGCCAGATCCAGCGCGCGTCGCGCCTCGGACGAGTCATTCACCGGGCAGAGCACTCGCTGAGCCGGCATCTCAATCCGCGAAAGTCCCGTTCGCACCACCAGCAGCGGAATCCTGGAAAGCTGCAGTACCCGCTCGGCGACTGAACCAAGCAGCAGCCGATTCACGCCGCTGCGGCCATGCGTTCCCATCACAATCAGGTCGGCGTGAAGTTTGGACGCCATATCCAGGATCGCCTCAACCGTAGGAGCCTCACTGAGGAACGCAGGAGCGTCGAGTGGCTCCAGCCCCACGGCAGCACGAACGAATTCCTCCAGGCTGCGCTGGGCGCCGGCCCGCCACTGCTTCGCCTGCTCTGCCAGTTGCGTGAGCTGGCCATGGGTGAAGTACGCCGGGGCGGAGAAGCGGTCGGCGTGGAGCACGGCGAGACGAGCGTCCTGGCAGCGCGCCACAGCCGCAGCGTAGTGGAGTCCGTCCGCCGCGCAATCGCTGAAGTCAACCGGGCAAAGGACGTTTTTGAAAACGCCTGACGCTGGGACCCCTTGGTTCATCCGCCCCCTCCATTCGAATTATCTGCCGGCACGTTCCTTAAAATGACGTCACGTTCATATTACGACATTGAATTCACCACTGCAAGCCAGTTGACGGATTGAGGAGATCGGAGATGGACGTCAAGACGCTTTACCGGCTGGGGATGAGGAGCTCAGACCGCGAGAGGCGCTCCTGGCGGGATTTGAGCGAATGGGTTCGATTAGCGTTCCCAGCGCGCCTTCGTCTCCACCGAAACTCCGGGTAGATCACCAATCGCGCCGGACTTGAGCCCAAGTACCCGTCGCCGGGACTGAAAGGCCTCGGCCGGACCGCGCCGCGCGACATCGGCGGCGACCTGTGCTCGGCTCGCTCTACGGCCGGACCTTCGAGGTAGACCTCGTCGCAGCGAGCGACCTTGCAGGGCCAGGCACACGGGAGAAGCGGGACGGATCGAGAAGTCCCGGGACTTTTGAGAATACACGCATATACCGAGGGGATGCCTTTTCAGGCCCGCGCCCTTCTGGTTGAGTGAAGTCATGACGGCGGGAGGTGGCGGGATGCGATTGCTTACGGCAGAAGACGTCCGGGTGTGTACCAGCTTCCGAACCAGGACCGGCTCTCTATGCGCTCGCCAGGCAGGCTGCGTGTGCTCAAAGTGGTCCGGTGCGGCGGCAGGTTCGGTTCTCGGAGGAGTCGATCCGGCGTTGGATCGTCAACAGCACCCGTCTCCTAGATCCCAGGAAACTGGGTCGGGCGCGGGACCGCTCGCACCTTCGGACTCGGACCGCCGGCCGTCGTCGAACGTTCCCGCACCATCAGGCGCCACGCGAGCCTCGAATCGACTTTCTGGGAGTCAGCCGTGCGTGCGCGACAGGACGGTTGGTTTCGTCGAAACGCTGGCGTGACGTTTGGATGGCGGTTCGGTTTGTCTCGGCCCAGTCGGCGAGCGCCATGATGGGGTCGAGGAGCGTTCGGCCCAGCCGCGTCAGCCCATAGTCGACGCGCGGTGGGGTCGTCGGCGTCACGGTGCGCGTGACGAGCCCGTCCCGCTCGAGGCCGCGGAGCGTGAGCGTGAGCATGCGCTGCGAAATCCCGTCGATGGACCGGCGCAGCTCGTTGAACCGCATCGAGCCGTCCCGCAGGACCGCCACGACGAGAATGCTCCACTTGTCGCCGACGCGGCTGAGCACCTCGCGAACCGGACAGTCGTCGTGGGTAATCTTCATGTGCCTTGCAGACATACAGGTGCCTCCTTGCGGCGGGGCCAGTCTACTCCCTATATTATCCTAGGTAACCTTTAGGAACTAATATGCAGAAAGCTAACCGCAGCGGCGCGTGCCGACGGGAAACTCGAGTCCAGGCGCTCGCCACGCTCTCGATGGGTGATTCGTACAGCAACGACGCGTCCGTTCCACGAGCCAGGTATGCCTAGCGTGCCACAGACTTCGACGAAGCGACTCCCTACAATCTACGTCCCGCATGGTGGCGGCCCGTGTTTCTTCATGGAGTGGACGCTCGGGCCGCGCGACACCTGGGACCGCATGGCGGCGTTCCTGCGCACGATCCCGCAGCGTTACCCGACGGCGCGCGCGCTGCTGGTGGTCTCGGCTCACTGGGAAGAGCCTGTCGTCACTGTCCAGACCGGAGAGCGACCGCCACTCCTCTTCGACTATTACGGTTTCCCGGCCCACGCCTACGAGCTCACATGGGCCGCTCCAGGTGAACCCGCACTGGCGGCGAGGGTGCGAGAGCTCCTCAGCAGGGCGGGCATCGCGTCTCGTGAAGACGCTCAGCGCGGCTTCGACCACGGCGTCTTCGTTCCTCTCAAGGTGGCATTCCCTGAGCCGACGCTACCGACCGTGCAGCTCTCTCTCCATGCAAGTCTCGATGCGCGCAAGCACCTCGAGCTCGGTCGCTCGCTCGCGCCCCTTCGCGA